>JAHBSN010000215.1 GCA_019639095.1 Actinomycetota bacterium | reverse complement strand
GGCCGGAGTGGGCCGGTTCCAGGAGTGGTTCCGGATGGCGTCGAGCGTCTCCGCGCAGAGGTTGAGCGGGGCGAGCACGACGTCGGCCCCGTAGACCGCGTGGTGGTACCCGCCCTCGAGGAACGGCGAGAGCGCCCCCTCCGAAGCGTGGCCGGCGGGGCCGTGCCCGCAGTCGTGCCCGGTGGCGGCCGCGGCGGTGAGGGCGACGTTCAGCCCCACCGGCCGGGCGATCGACACCGCCACCTGGCACACCTCCACCGCGTGGGTGAGGCGGGTGCGCAGGTGGTCGTCCTCGGGCGCCACGAACACCTGGCACTTGCCGGCGAGGCGACGGAAGGCCTTGCTGTGGTGGATCCGATCGAGATCCCGCTCGAAGCAGGTGCGGAACCGGTCGGGCACCTCCGACACGGCCCGGTTGCCGGCGCCGTGGGCCCGGGTGGCGTGGGCGGCGAGGTGCTCGTGGTCCCACTCCTCGCGCTGGGCGCGCTCGGGCAGCGGACGGCCCGGGGCGTGCACCGGGACCGGCGCGTGGGCCACCGCAGGCGGGGCGACGGATCGGGGATCGGGCAGCACCCCACCACCCTACGGAGGAGGGGTGACAGCCCGGCGGACCGATCTCGGGATTCGCCCTCACGAAACGGCCCCGACCTGCCGATGCACATCTCGTGACCCTTCGCGACCGGCGCGCTCGACGGCGGACCCAACACCCGGCCTGGATCAGCCGCGTCCGAGCCCGGGCCAAGGAGAGCCGCGGCGTCGCCGTGCTCGAGGCCGCGTTCGTGACCCCGGTGTTCTTCACCCTCGTGTTCGGGATCATCGAGATCGGCCTGGCCATGAACGACTACCTGGCCCTGTCGAACTCGGTCCGCTCCGGCGCCCGCACCGGCAGCGCCACCGGCAACGACCTCACCTCGGACTGGAACATCCTCCAGGCCATCCAGCGCGAGGGGTCGGCGCTCAACAACAACCAGATCAAGCTGATCGTGGTCTACAAGGCGTCGGCGTTCGGGCAGAAGCCCACCGCCACCTGCCAGGCCGGCACGCCGGTGTCGAACGTGTGCAACGTGTACACCACCTCGGACTTCAACGAGGACAAGGACCACTTCGGCTGCTACGCGCCGTACACGCTCGACAAGTACTGGTGCCCGCTCAGCAGGAAGGTCTCCATGGGCGGCAGCGGCACCGACTACATCGGCGTCTGGATGAAGATCGAGCACCCCTGGGTCACCAAGATGTTCGGCAACACCAAGACCCTCACCGACTCCTCGGTGATCCGGCTCGAGCCGAGGGTCCGAGGATGAGGCGGCGTTGGGCCCGTCGGGCGCGGGGCGAGGGCGGCGCCGCCCTCGTCGAGCTCGCGTTCGTGGCCATGATCCTGTCGCTGCTGGCGGCCGGTGGCTACGACTACGGCATGGGCTACCGAGCCGGGCTCGGGGTCATCGAGGGCACCCGCACCGGCGCACGCGTGGGTTCATCGATCGGCAACGACATCCAGGCCGACTTCCAGATCCTGTCGTCGTCCAAGTCGGCCCTGCAGTCGAGCGGGCTGCTCCCGTACGTGGAGAAGGTGGTGATCTACCGCTCCACCAACGTGAACGGCGACATCCCCAACAACTGCAAGAACTACACGTCGGGCTCGGTCAACGACTACTGCAACATCTTCATGGGCGACGACTTCCGGAACCTGCCCGCCACCTGGTCGAGCTCGATCGCCGACGGGAACGGCTGCCTCGACATCGATCGGAACGCGCGGTGGTGTCCGACGGCCCGCAAGGACATCCAGGCCTACGCCGAGTACGTGGGCGTGTGGATCCAGATCAAGTACCCGTACCAGTTCCGCATGTTGGGCTCGACCATCACGATCAACAAGGACTCGGTCATGCGGATCGAACCGACGGATGGATGACCATGAAGCTCTCGCACCAGCCTGACCACCGCCGGCTCCTCACCACCGAGCGAGCGCGCCGAGAGGGTGGCTACGTGATGGCCACCTTCGGTCTCCTCCTCGTGCCGCTGCTGCTCATGGTGGGCTTCTCCGTCGACGTGGGCGGTTGGTACAACAAGAGCCAGGACATCCAGCGCGCCGCCGACGCCGCCGCCCTGGCCGGTGTGGTCTGGCTCCCCGACCTTCCCAAGGCCGAGACCTACGCCCGGGAGGCGGCCAAGCGCAACGGGTACGAGAACGGCACCAACGGGGTCATCGTCACGGTGGAGCAGGTGGCCGACCGGCGCCTGCGCGTCACCATCACCGACCCAAGCGTGGGCAGCGCGTTCTACAGCAAGCTCGGGGGGCGCAACATCTCCATCAAGCGGCGCGCAACCGCCGAGTACGTGCTGCCGGTGCCCTTGGGGAGCCCGCGCAACTTCTTCGGCACCGGCACCCTCGACAGCGGCTACGACGAGAACCTCTGGCTGTCGATCAACACCTGGTGCACCGACAAGGTGGACGGTGATCGGTACCAGAGCCGCTACAGCGGCAACCGCAACTACAGCAACTCGAGCTGCCCCTCGGCCTCGCAGGCGCCCACGTCGAACAAGCGCAACGACGAGTACCGCGAGAACGGCTACGAGTTCTACATCGAGGTGCCCGAGAACCGCACCGGCAACATCGACGTGCTCGTCTACGACGCCAAGTACCAGCCCAGCAGGCGCCTGCCCGACCTGAACCTCTACAGCGGATCGCAGACCTACTACTTCGCCATGTTCATGGCCGACGACACGCCGGTGTCCGACGCCGACAACCCGCCCATCCTCACCTGTGCGCCGAAGTTCCTGAGCGGCACGGCGTTCACCTCCGGCATCAACTTCCTGGGCACCACCCGCTGGAACAAGATCTGCACCATCACCACCTCCATGCGGGCGGGTCGCTACGTGCTCCGGGTGAAGAACAACTCCGACGAGCGCTCCGGCGCGGGAGCCAACAACTTCTCGCTGGTGGCCAAGTACTCCTCGGCGCCCTACACGGCCGCCGGCGCCCTCTGCGATGCCCGCACGGTGTCCACGTGCCCGAAGGTCTACGGCAAGGACGCCATCTCGGTGTTCGCCAGCGAGCCGTCGTCCACCGCCGACTTCTACCTGGCCGAGATCTCCGAGGTGCACACCGGCAAGACGATGATCATCGACCTGTTCGACCCCGGCGAGGGCGGCAACTCGATCCAGATCCGACGGCCCACCGGTGCCAACAGCTGGACCAACTCGAGCTTCACCTGGGAGTCGTCCGACGGGACGAGCGGCGGACCCACCACCTCGCTCGACGTGACCAACAGCCGGTTCAACGGCGAAACCGTGCAGATCGCCATCAGCCTCGCCGGCTACAACCCACCGGCGAACAACAAGTGGTGGCAGGTCCGCTACCAGTTCGGCTCGGGCACCGTCACCGACCGAACTACCTGGTCGGCCCGCGTGGTCGGCGACCCCGTCCACCTCATCGAAGAGGACAGCTGACCCCGGGCCCGGACGGGCTGCCGGCCCCGGCGGGCCGGTAGCCTCGACCGCCATGTCCGGGTTCGTCGACGAGGCCCAGCTCAACGTGCGCGGCGGCGACGGCGGCGCCGGCGCGGTCTCGGTGCGGCGCGAGGCGCACGTGCCGCTGGGCGGCCCCGACGGCGGCGACGGGGGCAAGGGTGGCGACGTCTGGCTCGTGGCCGATCGCAACGTCTCCTCGCTGCTGGCGTTCCGCGACCACCCGCACCGCAAGGCCACCAGCGGCACCCACGGCCAGGGCAAGAAGAAGCACGGCCACGCCGGCTCCGACGTGCTGGTGGCGGTGCCCGAGGGCACCACCGTCTACGACCAGGAGGGCGAGCTGCTCGCCGACCTCGTGTCGGCCGGAGACCGCTGGCTGGCCGCCGCCGGCGGCCGGGGCGGTCGCGGCAACGCCCGCTTCCTGTCGAACCGGCGCCGGGCACCGAGCTTCGCCGAGCAGGGCGAGAAGGGCGAGGAGCGGTGGTTGCGCCTCGAGCTGCGGCTGCTGGCCGACGTCGCGCTGGTGGGCTTCCCCAACGTCGGCAAGAGCACCCTCATCTCGCGGATCTCGGCCGCCCGCCCCAAGATCGCCGACTACCCCTTCACCACGCTCGAGCCCAACCTGGGCGTGGTCCGCATGGACGAGGGCGACGAGCTCGTGGTGGCCGACATCCCCGGGCTGATCGAGGGGGCCGCCGAGGGCCGCGGGCTCGGGCATCGCTTCCTGCGCCACGTCGAGCGGGCCCGCGCCCTGGCCGTCCTGCTCGACCTCGCGCCCACGGCCCCGCACCCGCCGGCCGAACAGGAGCGGATCGTGCTCCACGAGCTGGGCCAGTACCGTCCCGAGCTGCTCGAGCGGCCCCGCATCGTGGTCGGCTCGAAGGCCGACATCGCCGACGCCGACCAGCTCGCGGGCTGGAGCGGTCCCACGTTCTCCGCCGTCACCGGCGACGGCATCCCCCAGCTGGTGGGCGCCATGGCCGATGCCGTCCGTCAGGCTCGTGCCGCCGAGCCCGAGCCGGAGCCGTTCGTGGTCCACCGACCCCGGCCCGAGGGCCTCGTGGTGCGCCGCACCGACTCGGGCGGCTGGTTGGTGGAGGGCCGCGCCGTCGAGCGCGCCGTGGCCCTGTCCGACATCACGAACCTCGAGGCCCTGGCCTACGTCCAGCAGCGCCTCCGGAGCCTCGGCGTCGACAAGGCCCTGGCCCGCGCCGGTGCCCGGGACGGCGATCCCGTCCAGATCGCCTCCTTCCACTTCGACTACCTCACCGACTGACCCCCACCCCGCCGAATGTGCGGTACCCAGGCGACGTTCCTGTCGATCTCGCGCGTGAAGTTCGCCGGGCGTCCGGAGCGGGCGTCGGAACCTCACGCGCGAAACCGACGCGAACGCGGGCTGGGTACCGCACATTCGCAAGGGGGTGGGGGAACGGGTTCGACGGGGAGGGGGCGGCGGGGGCAACCTCTGGGCCGTGACAGTGGTGGTGGCCAAGATCGGGACGTCGTCGATCACCGACGCGCACGGCGACATCGACGTGGCCGCGGTGGCCAAGTTCTGCGGCGAGGTGGCGGCGCTGCGCGAGCAGGGCCACCACGTGGTGGCGGTCACCTCGGGTGCCATCGCCGCGGGCCTGCCCGCCATCGGCCTCGGCGGCGACCTGCGACCCACCGACCCGGTGACGTTGCAGGCCGTGTCGGCCATCGGCCAGAGCCGGCTGATGCGGGTCTACGACGACCACTTCGCCGCCCTCGGCCTGGTGGCCGGCCAGGTGCTGCTCGCGCCGCTCGACTTCGGCATCCGCCAGCAGTACCTGCACGCCCGCGGCACGCTGCAGCGCCTCCTCGACCTCGGCGTGGTGCCCGTGGTGAACGAGAACGACGCCATCGCCGACGACGAGATCCGCTTCGGCGACAACGACCGCCTGAGCGCCCTGGTGGCCCACCTGGTCGGCGCCGACGTGCTCGTGCTGCTCACCGACGCCGCCGGCCTCCTCACCGCCGACCCCCGCCTCGACGAGCGCGCCTCGCTCATCGAGGAGATCGTCGAGTTCGACGCCGAGCTCGAGGCGCTGGCCGGCGGGGCGGGCAGCGCCCGGGGGAGCGGGGGCATGGCGTCGAAGGTGGCCGCCGCCAAGATGGCGTCGTGGTCAGGCGTGCGGGCGGTGATCGCCGCCGCCCACCGCGAGGGCGTGCTGGCCGACGCCGTGGCCGGCACCCCCGGCGTGGGCACGGTGGTGCACCCCCGCCCGCAGCGCATGGCAGCGCGCAAGCTCTGGATCGCGTTCGCGGTGGACACCGCCGGGCGCGTGACGGTGGACGACGGCGCCCGCCGGGCCCTGCTCGACCGGGGCGTCTCGCTGCTCGCCGCCGGCGTGGTGGGCGTGGAGGGCGCCTTCGGCGTCGATCAGGCCGTGGAGATCGCCGGGCCCGACGGCGTGGTGTTCGCCAAGGGCCTGGCCGCGGTGGGTGCCGCGGAGCTGCGGAGCGTGGCCGGCAGCCGAACCGCCCACCTGCCCGAGGGCATGCCCCACGAGGTGGTCCACCGGGACGACCTCGTGATCGTGCCCTGACGGGCCCCGGTCAGACGCCGGGCGAGGGCTCCTGGGTGGGCTCGGCGGGGGCGACCGCCGGCTCCACCGCCGGTGCGGCCGGTGCCTCGGCCACGGCCGGTGCCGGCGCGACGGCAGGGGCGGTGGCGTCCTCGATGCCGAGCTCGGCGCGGATGCTGGCCAGGCGGTCCTGCGCCTCGAAGTTGGCAGCGGCCTGCTCGATCTCGATCATCCGGGACTCGACGCTGGTCTCGGACAGCTCGCTCATGCCCTTGGCCTTGGCGTAGCGCTGCTCGATCTTGTCCCGGACCTCGTCGAGGGTGGGGACCTCCTGGCCCACGGTCTCCGACAGGGAGCTCATGGCCTTGTTCATCTGCTCCTGCATCTTGGCCTGCTCGAGCTGGCTGAGGAGCTTCTGGCGCTCGGTGAGCTTCTTCTGCAGGAGCTGGCCGTTCTGGGCGACGGCGGCCTTGGCCTGGTCGGCCGCCTGCGTGGCGCCGTAGTGCATGGTCTTGAGCTCGTCGACCTGGGCCTCCACCGAGATGAGCTGGGTGGCGATGGTCTCGGCCGCGCGGGTGTACTCGGCGGCCTTGGCGGCGTCGCCGGACCGGCTGGCGGCGTCGGCCATCTTCACGGCCTGGCGGGCGTTCGCGTTGAGCTTCTCGAGCTGCTCCATGGCCCGGTTGAGCTGCATCTCGGTCTGCTTCTGCTGCGCGATCACGTTGGCGGCGTGCTCCTTGAGCCGCCGGTGCTGGTCCTGGGCCTCGGTGATGGCCTGCTCCAGCTGGATCTTGGGATCCGCGTTCTCGT
>JAHBSN010000214.1 GCA_019639095.1 Actinomycetota bacterium | reverse complement strand
CAGGCCGGTGTTCGGCTTCCAGGGCCACCCCGAGGCGAGTCCGGGGCCGCACGACATGCGCCCGCTCTTCCAGCAGTTCACCCAGTCGATGGTGCGCCGCCTGCAAAGCCAGTTGCGCCAGCAGAGGGCTTCCTGACATGCCCCGGCGCACGGACATCCAGAGCATCCTGATCATCGGCGCGGGTCCCATCGTGATCGGGCAGGCCTGCGAGTTCGATTACTCGGGCGCCCAGGCGTGCAAGGCGCTGCGCGAGGAGGGCTACCGCGTCATCCTCGTCAACTCGAACCCGGCGACGATCATGACCGACCCCGACTTCGCCGACGCGACCTACGTCGAGCCGCTCGACGTCGAGATCCTCACGCGGATCATCGAGAAGGAGCGGCCCGACGCCCTGCTCCCCACCATGGGCGGCCAGACCGCGCTGAACCTGGCCATGGACCTCGTGGAGGCCGGCGTCCTCGAGCGCTTCGGCGTGGAGCTGATCGGCGCCGACGCCGGCGCCATCGCCACCGCCGAGAACCGCAGCCTGTTCAAGGAGGCCATGGTCGGCATCGGGCTGCAGGTGCCCTCCTCGGGCGTGGCCGCGCCGCCTCCGGGGCTCGAGAAGGCCTCCAAGGCGGCCAAGGTGGCCGGCGCCATGGAGCGAGCCCGCGAGGTGGTGGCCGAGATCGGCCTGCCCGTGGTCATCCGGCCCGCCTACATCCTGGGCGGCAAGGGCACCGGCATCGCCTCCACCCCCGAGGAGTTCGAGGCGGTGGCCAGCCACGGCCTCGACGCCAGCCCGGTCACCGAGATCCTGATCGAGAAGTCGATCGCCGGGTGGAAGGAGTACGAGCTCGAGGTCATGCGGGACCACGCCGACAACTGCGTGATCATCTGCTCCATCGAGAACGTCGATCCGATGGGCGTGCACACCGGAGACTCCATCACGGTCGCCCCCGCCCAGACCCTCTCCGACGTCGAGTACCAGGCCATGCGCGACGCCGCGTTCGCGTGCATCCGCCGGGTGGGCGTGGAGACCGGCGGGTCCAACGTGCAGTTCGCCCTGAACCCCGAGAACGGCGAGATGGTCGTGATCGAGATGAACCCCCGCGTGAGCCGGTCGTCGGCGCTGGCCTCCAAGGCCACCGGCTTCCCGATCGCCAAGATCGCGGCGCGGCTCGCCGTGGGGTACACGCTCGACGAGATCCCCAACGACATCACCCGCAAGACCCCGGCCAGCTTCGAGCCCACCATCGACTACGTGGTCACCAAGGTGCCGCGCTGGGCGTTCGAGAAGTTCCCCGGCCAGCAGGCGGTGCTCGGCACCCAGATGCAGTCCGTGGGCGAGGCCATGGCCATCGGCCGCACCTTCCCCGAGTCGCTGCAGAAGGCGCTGCGCTCGCTCGAGCAGGGCCGCCTGGGCCTCAACGGCGATCCCGCCGAGGTCGCCTTCGACGACCTGACCGACGACGAGCTGGTGGCGGCGGCGTCCATCGGCACGCCCGACCGACCCTTCCAGCTCGAGCGCGCCATCTGGCGGGGCATGGACCTCGACCGGATCCACGCCGAGACCAAGGTCGACCCCTGGTTCCTCGACCAGATGAGCCTGATCACCGAGGAGCGCCTCGCCCTCGAGGAGGTCGGGCTGGCGGGCATGGACCGCGCCGGCTGGCGACGGGCCAAGCGCCTCGGGTTCGGCGACGCCCAGCTCGCCCACCTCTGGGGCGTGCCCGAGGCCGACGTCCGCGCCGCCCGACTCGCCGTCGGCGTCCGGGCCACGTTCAAGACCGTGGACACCTGCGGCGCCGAGTTCGAGGCCGAGACGCCGTACCACTACTCCACCTACGAGGACGACGACGAGGTCCGGCCCGGCACCCGCCCCAAGGTGCTCATCCTCGGCTCCGGCCCCAACCGCATCGGTCAGGGCATCGAGTTCGACTACTGCTGCGTCCACGCCAGCTTCGCCCTGCGCGACGCCGGCTACGAGACGATCATGCTCAACTGCAACCCCGAGACCGTCTCCACCGACTACGACACCTCCGATCGGCTCTACTTCGAACCGCTCACCTACGAGGACGTCATGAACGTGGTCGAGGGCGAGCAGGCCGAGGGCGGCGAGCTGCTCGGCGTGGTGGTCTCCCTCGGCGGCCAGACCCCGCTGAAGCTCTCCGGCCGGCTTCCGGCCGACCTCGTGCTGGGCACGTCGCCGGCTTCGATCGACCTCGCCGAGGATCGCGAGGGGTGGAACAAGCTCTGCGCCGAGCTGGGCATCCTCCAGCCGGCCGGTGGCACCGCCACGAGCTTCCAGGAGGCCAAGGCCATCGCCGACGAGGTCGGCTACCCGGTGCTGGTGCGGCCCTCCTACGTGCTGGGCGGCCGCGCCATGGAGATCGTCTACGACGACGCCCAGCTCGAGGCGGCCATGGCCCAGCTCGCCGGCTTCGGGTCGCTCGGGCGCGAGGGCGGGTTGTCGGCCGAGCGGCCGGTGCTCGTCGATCGGTTCCTGGAGGATGCCACCGAGGTCGACGTCGACGCCATCCGCGACCGCACCGGCGAGGTGGTGATCGGCGGGGTCATGGAGCACGTCGAGGAGGCCGGCGTCCACTCCGGCGACTCGGCCTGCGCCATCCCGCCGTATTCCCTCTCGCCCGAGACGGTGGCGGTGATCGAGGGCCACACCAGTCGCATCGCCGAGGCGCTCGACGTCCGCGGCCTCATCAACGTGCAGTTCGCCGTGCGCGACGGCAAGGTGTTCGTGATCGAGGCCAACCCCCGCGCCAGTCGCACGGTGCCCTTCGTGGCCAAGGCCACCGGCGTGCCCCTGGTGAAGGTCGCCACCCGAGTGATGGTCGGCGCCACGCTGCGCGAGCTGCGCATCGAGGGGCTCCTGCGCGAGCCCGACTCCGCCGGCCACGTGGCGGTGAAGGAGGCGGTCTTGCCGTTCAACCGGTTCCCCGACGCCGACCGGGTGCTGGGCCCCGAGATGCGCTCTACCGGCGAGGTGATGGGGCTGGACCGCTCCTTCGGCCTGGCCTTCGCCAAGAGCCAGATGGCCGCCGGCGACCGCCTCCCGGAGTCGGGCCGGATCTTCTTCTCGCTGGCCGATCGGGACAAGCCCGCCGGGGTGCGGGCCGCGCGGCGCTACGTCGAGCTCGGCTTCACCCTCGCCGCCACCGACGGCACTGCCGACGCGCTCGAGGCCGAGGGGATTCCGGTGGAGCGCCGGGTCCCCAAGCTCGGCGACCCGGGGAGCGAGGGTCGGACCGCCGTCGACCTGATCCACGCCGGCGAGGTCCAGATGGTGGTCAACAGCCCCCGGGGCCGAGGCCCCCGCGCCGACGGCGGCTACATCCGCGCCGCCGCCGGGGTGGTGGGCATCGCGTGCCTCACCACGGCCTCGGCGGCGCTGGCCGCCGCCGACGGCATGGCCGACTGGGCCACCCACCCGCTGCAGGTGATGCCCCTCCAGGAGCTCCACCGCCGGTGAGCCGCTCCGGCGCCTGGACCCACCGCCGCGGCCGCGGTCGTCGGTGGTTCCGGTACCGGGGCCCCTTCGCCGTGGCCGACCTGCCCACCCGTGTGGGCAGCGTCGAGCTGCGCAACCCGGTGATGACCGCGTCGGGCACCGCCGGCCACGGCGCCGAGCTGGCGCCCTACCTCGACCTCGCCGCCCTGGGCGCCGTGGTCACCAAGTCGATCTCGGCCGATCCGTGGCCCGGCAACCCCGCGCCCCGGGTGCACGAGGCCACCGCGGGCATGCTCAACGCCGTGGGCCTCCAGGGTCCCGGCGTGGCCACCTGGCTCACCCACGAGCTGCCGCCCCTGCTGGCCACGGGGGCCACCGTGGTCGCGTCGATCTGGGGCCGCAGCGTCGACGACTACCGGCGGGCCGCCGACCTCCTGGCCGACGCCCCCGCCCAGGTGGTGGCCGTGGAGGTCAACCTGAGCTGCCCGAACGTGGAGGACCGCTCGGGGATGTTCGCCCACTCGGCGGAGGCCACCGAGGCGGCCGTGGCCGCCACCGTCGGGTGCGGTCGCCCCCGGTGGGCGAAGCTCAGCCCCAACGCGGGGGACCTCGTGCCGATCGTCGACGCGGCCGTGCGCGGCGGCGCCGAGGCCGTCACCCTGGTCAACACGGTCATGGGCATGGCCATCGACCCCGCCGCCCGCACCTACCGGCTCGGCAACGGCGGCGGCGGCCTGTCGGGCCCGGCCATCCACCCGGTGGCCGTGCGGGCGGTCCACGACGTGGCCGCGGCCCGACCGGGGGTGCCCATCGTGGGCGTGGGCGGGGTGACCGACGCCGACTCCGCTGCGGAGCTGCTCGTGGCGGGGGCGAGCGCGGTGCAGGTGGGGACGGCCACCTTCGCCGATCCGCGGGCCCCGGGACAGGTGGCCCGTGGGCTGGTTGACTGGTGCGAGCAGCACGAGGTCGATGACGTGCTCGAACTGATCGGAGCGATCCATGGACACCGCCGCTGAGGCCCCGCTCGTCGAGTCGGACCACGACGTCCGGCGCCGCCTGGCCCTGGTGCTCGACACCGACGACCTGGTGGTGGCCCGCCGGCTCGCCCAGACGCTGCGCCCCTGGTTCGGGGTGGCCAAGGTGGGACTGGAGCTCTTCAGCGCCGCCGGGCCCGATGCGATCGAGACCATGGCCGAGCTCGGCTACGAGGTGTTCGCCGACCTCAAGCTCCACGACATCCCCACCACCGTGGGCAAGGCCAGCCGGGTCCTCGGTTCGCTGGGGGCGTCCTATGTCACCATGCACGCCTTCGGCGGCGTCGAGATGCTGCGGGCGGGGGTGGATGGCCTCCGCCAGGGCGCCGACCGCGCCGGGCTGGCCGAGCCCACCGCCCTGGCCGTCACCGTGCTCACGAGCGACAGCGGCGCCCCGCCCCACATCCTGCCCAAGCGGGTGGCCACCGCCCTCGAGGCCGGCTGCGGCGGGCTGGTCTGCGCCGTGGGCGACGTGCACGAGGCTCGGCTGCTCGGCCCGCGCCTCACCATCGTGACGCCGGGCATCCGCCCCGTGGGCACGCCCACCCACGACCAGGCCCGGGCCGCCACCCCCCAGGAGGCCTTCGACGCCGGCGCCGACCTCCTGGTGATCGGGCGAGCCGTCACCGAGGCGCCCGACCCGGTGGTGGCCGCCGCCGAGCTGGTCGAGTCGATCACCCTCTGATCCAGATTCCCGCGGCATCTCGACGGGGGCATCGTCCCCGCCCCGGGAGCAGGCCGGCAGTAGGGTCGTTGCCATGGCACAGCCCCCGCAATTGACCCCAGAACAGCGCTCGGCCGCCTTGGCGAAGGCGGCTGCGGCCCGCACGGCACGCGCCGAGCTCAAGGAACGCCTCAAGCTCGGGTCGATCACCCTGGCCGAGGTCCTGAAGCAGGGCGAGACCGACGACCTCGTCGGCAAGACGAAGGTCCTCGCCGTGCTCGAGTCGCTCCCGGGCGTCGGCAAGGTGAAGGCCCGCCGCACCATGGAGGAGATCGGCATCGCCGACTCCCGCCGGGTGCGGGGCCTGGGCTCGCAGCAGCGCGAAGCCCTGCTCGCCGCCTTCTCCTGACGCGTGCTGGTCACGCTGTCGGGGCTGCCGGGCTCGGGCACGAGCACGGTGGCTCGGATGGTCGCGGCAGCGCTCGGACTGGACCACCTCGATGGCGGCACGGTGTTCCGTGCCGCCGCGGCTGAGCGGGGCCTGAGCCTCGCCGACTTCGCCGCCCTCGCCGAGGCCGATGACGCCATCGATCGCGCCCTCGACGACCGCCTCACCGAGCGGGCCCGAGCCGGCGACGTCCTGCTCGAGTCCCGGCTGGCGGGCTGGCTGGCCACGCGAGCCGAGCTGGCCGCCCTGCGGATCTGGATCGCCTGCGACGAGGACGAGCGCGCTCGCCGGGTGGCCGGGCGCGAGGGCCACGACGCCCTCGTCGCGCTGGAGCACAACCGCGACCGCGAGCGCTCGGAGCGGGCGCGGTACCTCGGCTACTACGGGATCGACCTCACCGACCTGTCGATCTACGACCTCGTGCTCGACTCCACCTCGGCCGGCCCCGACGAGCTGGTGGAGGCCATCACCGGGCACGCCGCGGGGGCCTGACCGGGCCACGGTCCCTCAGCGGGTGCAGCGCTCCACCTGGAGCAGCGGATCCGGATCGAGCTCCTGGCCGAGGAGCTCGGCCACGAACGCCTTCCGCACCACCTCCGGCGTGAGCATCTCGTCCACGCAGATCTTCCCCTGCTCGCTCAGATCGCCCTCGAGCGTCTTGAGGTAGGCGTCGCGCAGCGCCAGGCCGCAGCGGTCGAACGAGTCGGCGAGCGACTCGGCGGTGGCCGGTCCCATCTCGAGGTCGCCCAGGTCGGCCCGGTTGCGGGCCAGCTCGTCGGGCGTCACCCCGGCGTCGTGGAAGGTGTCCACGCCGATGATCTCCACCCAGCGCTGGGCCAGGCACGCCACCCCCTCCTCGCTGAACACGTCGCCCGAGCGCCCGAAGTTCGCCTCGAGGGCGGCCACGTAGTCGGCCTCGGTGGCAGCGTCGGGGTCGCCGTCGCCGGAGCCAGCCGCGGTGGTCGTGGTGGCGGCGGCGGCGGCGGTGGTGGTCGAGGGGGCGGCGTCGTCGTGGTCGGAGCAGGCCACGAGGCCTGGGGCGAGGGCGGCGACGAGCGCGACCGCCGCCACCAGGCGGCGCGGAGACGTTGGGGTGGGCACGCTGAGGTCGCTCCGCGGCTGGGGTGGCGGGTAGGATCGAGCGTTCCCTGTGTACCAAAGGACCGGCACCTGCGATGACCTGGCAGCACGACACGATGATGAACCCGCCCATCGAGGAGCTCCTCGACCGGGCCGGCT
>JAHBSN010000213.1 GCA_019639095.1 Actinomycetota bacterium | reverse complement strand
GGGTCCGCCCGCCTTCTTCGACTTCATCGACCGGTGGCGCACCTCGGGCGACTTCGACGGGCTCGAGTTCCGGCCCGCCGAGGCGAAGGGGTGACGCCGCCCCCCGCCGAGCCCGCCTCGCACCGCGAGCGGAAGAAGGCCCGCACCCGGGCCGCGCTCATCGAGGTGTCCCAGCGCCTGTTCGCCGAGCAGGGGTACGGGGCCACCACGCTGGAGGACATCTCGGCCGAGGTCGACGTGCGGCCCCAGACGCTGCTGCGCTACTTCGAGTCCAAGGCGGCGCTGGCCCTGGCCCCGCTCACCGGCGCCCTCGACGAGCTGCGGCACTACCTGGAGGATCCGAACCGACCGGTCGACACTCTCACGGCCTGGCGCGAGTACATGCGCCGCGAGAGCCGGGAGATGCAGGCCCCCACGTCCGAGGCGATCTCCAGCTACGTGCACAACCTGCGCGAGTTCCGTCGGTGGGGCGACCGGGATCCGGTGCTCGTCGCCATGGCGAGCGACATCGAGCGACGCCTGCGCGAGCTGCTCGCGTCGTCGCTCGCCCACGACCGCGGCGTCGACCCCGACGACCTCCACTCCACCCTCGTGGCCGCCCTGCTCGTGGCCGGCCGCCTCGCCGTCTACGAGCGCTGGCTCGACCGAGACGTCGACGCCGACTCCCTGGTGGACGACCAGCTCGCCGTCATCGACTACGCCGTCCGCAGCCTCCCGCGCCGCTCCGCCCAACGCCTCCTCACCGTCGCCGAAGGCTGAGGTCCACCCTGCCGATCGCACCGGGCTCGACGAGGAGGACGTGCCGCTCGGCGAGGTGCTCTTCGCCAGCTGGCTCCTCGCCCTCGGCGTGATCCCGTTCGACCGACACTCGCTCGCCCTCACGTCGATCGAGCCGGGCCGGGGCTTCGTGGAGGAGTCGACGTCGTGGCTCCAGCGGCGCTGGCGCCACGAGCGCACCCTGGAACCGGTGGACGGCGGCACCCGGGTCACCGACCAACTCACCATCGTGCCGAGGGTCGGGTTGGTGGCGCCCGTGACCAGGCTCGTCGTCGGCTGGCTCTTCGCCCGCCGGCACCGCCGCCGGCGCGCCCGGTTCGGCACCGCCTGATCCGTTCTTGTGCTGGCGTTCGCCAGATCTGGCGAACCTGACCACAAGAACGGTCCGCAGATTCTGCGCAGATTCGGTGGATCGCTTCTGGCGCTGGTGTTCGCCAGATCTGGCGAACCTGGGCACAAGAACGGATCGGGTCGTCGCCGGCCCGACCCGGCCCGGCCCGGCCCGACCCGGCCGAGCAGACCTGGCCCCCGGCGCGCGTCAGCGGGCGGTGAGGGCGTCGGCGGCCAGCTCCATGTGGCCGAGGTGCTGGTAGAGCTCCTCGAGCACGTGGATGACCACCGAGGCGTCGGAGCGATCTTCGCCGGGGAGGAACACCCGGCCGCCCTCGTCGACCCCGGACCCCGCCTCCAGCGCCTCGATGTCGGCGAGCGACTGCGCCACGGTGGCCGCCACCCGTTCGTGCACCTCGGCGAGCGTGAGCTCGGTGGAGAACTCGGCTTCGCGCTGGCGGTGGTTCGCCCGACCGAGGGCGACGTGGCCGAGCCAGAACTCGCTCACGCCGCAGCAGTGGGCCACCAGCGCGGCGATGGCGTTGGTGTCGGGGCCGTGGGGCCGTTCGTTGATGCCCGGCTCGCCCACCCGGTCGGCCACGGCGAGGATCTGGTCGAACGCCCGCTGCAGGTAGACCGCAGCGGTGGCGGCCGAGAGCTCCATCAGGCCGCCTTGAGCTGCTCGACGGTGCTGGCGAACAGGTCGGCCTCGGCCTGGTAGGGCACGTAGAAGCTGAGCCGGTCGACCACGTCGCCGAAGCGGGCGAGCAACCCGGCCGCCACCTGGTCGGGCTCGGCCACCACGGCGAAGGTGGCGAGCATCTCGTCGTCGATGCGCTCGCCCATCTCCACCCACTTGCCCTGCTTGGACAGGGCGTTGAGCTCGGTCTGGAGATCGCCCCAGCCGTGGTGCTCGAGCACGCCGCGGTACGCGGGGGTCGACCCGTAGAACGCGATCTGCTGTCGCACGCCGGTGGCGGCGGCGGCCATGGCCTCCTCGGTGCTGCCGGTGACGATGAACGCCGGGAGCGACAGCTCGATGTCGGCCCGGGTGCGGCCGCGGGCATCGAGGCCCTTGGTGATCGCGGGCACGGTGACCTCGCGCAGGTAGGACTCGGTGGTGAAGCCGTGGCAGAGCATGCCGTCGGCCACCTCGCCGGCCACCTGGGTCATGAGCTCGCCGACGGCGGCCAGGAACACCTTGGGCGCGCCATGGGGGTTGGGCCCGGGGTCGAAGAACGGGGTCATCAGGGTGTGCTCGTAGAACTCGCCGCGGAAGTCGAGCTTGGTCCCGTTGGCCCAGCAGTCCCAGATGGCGTGCATGGCCTCGATGAACTCGCGCATGCGGGGGGCCGGGTGCGACCACGGCATGGCGAAGCGCCGGGTGATGTGCGCCTTGATCTGCGAGCCCAACCCGAGCAGCAAGCGGCCTCCGGCGAAGGCGTTGAGGTTGTAGGCGGTGGTGGCCAGCGTCATGGGGGAGCGGGCGAACGCCACGGCGATGCCGGTGCCGAGCTGGATGCGCTCGGTGTGCTCGGCGGCGAGGGTGAGGGCCAGGAACGGGTCGTGGTTGGTCTCCGCCGCCCACAACCCGTCGAAGCCGAGGTCCTCCTGGCCCTTGGCGGCCTTGGCCGCCTTGGCCAGGTCGGATCCGATGCCTCCGTCGACCAGCATGTTCAGCCCTCCGTACCTTGGTCTCGTAGGAACCGCTCCACCTCGGCGGCGAGCTCGTCGGCCGACGGGAGCGGGCCGTCGGCGGCCTCCGCGGCCCCGGCGGCCAGCTGCTCGTCGTGGCGCTGCTCCAGCGTGTGGAGCAGGTTGAGGTGGTCGGCGTTGTTGGCCATGGCCGCGTCGATGCGGTGCCGGGTGCGCTCGGCTTCGCCGGCGAGCTGGCCCTTGGGCAGGCGCAGGGCGCCGGTGCGCTCGAGCTGCTCGATCAGGGCCAGGGCCGCCGCCGGGTAGGGGGCCATCTCGCCGCTCACGTAGTGGGGCACCTGGGCCCACAGCCCGACGGCGGGAAGGTCGAGCTCCGAGCAGCGGGCCTCGATGGCCGCCTGCACCCCGGCGGGGACGTCGAGCGAGCCGCGCAGCAGGCCCGACACGGCGGCGAGCTCGTCGGTGCTCGCGGTGACCGACATGGTGACCGGGCGGGTGTGGGGGACCGTGGCGGGGTAGGCGCCGAGGCCCACCACCATGCGCACACCCAGGTCCTGGGCCAGCTCCACCACCGCCTCGGTGAACGAGCGCCACTGGTGGTCGGGCTCGGCGCCGAGGAGCAGCAGCAGGTCGTTGCCGGCCTCGTCCGTGGCCGCGCGCAGCTCGATGCCGGGCCACGACAGCCCGGTGTTGACGCCCTCCACCAGGTGCAGCACGGGACGCCGAGCCCGGTGGTCGAGCAGCGTGTCGGCGTCGAAGGTGGCCACGGGGTAGGTGTCGAGGTTCTCCAGGAGCGTGGCCACCGCGGTGCCCGCGGCGAAGCCGGCGTCGATCCAGCCCTCGAGGACCACCACCAGCACGGGGCTGTCGAGCGCCGGTTGGTCGTGCAGGTCGTAGAGCGCCATGTCAGGAGCCGATCTTGTCGAGGGCGGCGAGCGACGCCTGGCCGAGGAGGTCGACCATCGAGCCGAAGGCGTCGGCGTCGGCGCCGTCGTTGCCCATGGCGCCGGCCTTGTAGCGGGTGAACACGCCCTCCAGGATGCAGGCGAGCTTCCAGTACCCGAACCCCACGTAGTAGTCGAGGTCGCCCACCGATCGGCCCCCGGCTGCCTCGTAGGCCGCCACCATCTCCGCTCGCGAGGGGAAGCCCTCCAGCGTGGTGGCGGCGCCGGGGAGAGCGGCGTAGGGGTCGTCGGGCTCGGTCCAGTAGACCATGAGCACCCCGAGGTCGGCGAGGGGGTCGCCCAGCGTGCAGATCTCCCAGTCGAGCACGGCGATGACCTCGCCGGTGGCGTCCACCATGCAGTTGTCGAGCCGGTAGTCGCCGTGGACGATCGCGGGGGCGCCCTGCTCGGGCACCGCGGTGAGCAGTCGGTCGTGCGCTGCGCTCACCGAGGGCACGTCTCGGGTGCGGGCCTTGTCGAACTGGCCGTTCCAGCGCTTGAGCTGGCGCTCGATGTAGCCGTCCTTGCGGCCGAGGTCGCCCAGGCCCACCGCATCGGGGTCGACGGCGTGGATGCGGGCGAGGTTCTCCGCCACCGACAGGCCGGCGCGGCGGCGGACCTCGGGCGTCACCTGCGATGCGGCGCCGGCGTCGCGCAGCACGAGGCCGTCGACGTAGCCCATCACGTAGAACGGCGCCCCGTTGACGGCCTCGTCCTCGCACAGGCCGATGGCCGGCGCCACGGGAACGTCGGTGGCCGCGAGGGCGGAGATGATCCGGTGCTCGCGCACCATGTCGTGGGCGGTGGCCAGCACGTGGCCGGTGGGCGGGCGCCGGAGCACCCAGGCGCCGCCGCCGGCATCGGTCACCCGGAACGTGAGGTTGGACCGGCCCCCGGCGATCAGGTCGAACGACAGGGGTGGGGTGGCGCCCGGCACGTGGTCGGCGAACCAGGCGGTGACCGGCTCGACGTCGATGCCCGGGATCGGTGCGGTGGCGTCCATCGGGCGTGAACCTAGCGGTCGCCCACGAGGCGGCCACGGGCCGCGCCAGTAGCGTGGGCGCATGGTCGATGTCACCGATGCCACGTTCGAGGCCGAGATCCTGTTCCGCTCCGACGAGCTGCCCGTCGTGGTCGACCTGTGGGCGCCCTGGTGCGGGCCCTGCCGGACCCTCGGGCCGATCCTCGAGAAGGTGGTCGACGAGACCGAGGGCAAGGTCCTGCTCGCCAAGGTGAACACCGACGAGAACCCCGGGGTCTCCCAGCTGTTCCAGGTGCAGGGCATCCCGGCGGTGCACGCCGTGCACCAGCGCAAGGTGGTGGCGAGCTTCGTCGGCGCTCAGCCCGAGCGCATGGTGCGCGACTTCGTGGAGAGCCTCCTGCCGTCGGAGGAGGCGCTCAAGATCGCCGCCCTCATCGAGGCGGGGGACGAGGCGTCGCTCGAGGAGGCGCTCGAGATCGAGCCCGGCCACCCGGGCGCCATCGTCGCCCTCGCCGAGCTCTACGTCCACCAAGACCGGCCCGACGAGGCGCTGGCGGTGCTCCACAAGATCCCCGAGTCGGCCGAGACCCGGCGCGTGGCCGCCCTGGCCCGCACCGGCGTCGACGACGAGGAGGCGGAAACCGAGCTGCTGGCCGACGTCGAGCCCAAGCTCAACGCCCTGCTCGAGCGGGTCAAGGACGACGAGGCCGCCCGCCAGGAGTACCTCGACATCCTCGAGCTCATGGGGCCGATGGACCCGCGCACGGTGGAGTTCCGCCGGGCCCTCAGCCGCCAGCTCTTCTAGCCCGCATCCCCCGCCCGTCCGGGCGGGTGCACCACGCTGGTGCGGTGCGTTGGGGACGTGTCGAGCGCCGGCCCGGCTACCGCCTGTGGATCGGTGGTCCCGTGCCGCGGGGTGCCGACGCCTGGACGCTCGGCTCCACCGTGATCGTCCGGCACGCCAGCGCCCGCAGCGTCCACCTCCTCGCCCACGAGCTCGAGCACGTCCGACAGTGGCGCGAGCGTGGCGTGGTCGGGTTCCTGCGCTGGTACCTCGGTGCCTACCTGGTGTGGCGGCTCCGCGGCTATCCGCACCGCTCGGCGTACCGGCGCATCCCCGCCGAGGTCTCCGCCGAGTGGCGCGCCCGGCGCCACCTCGGCCTCGGCGTGGTGGAGCCGGTGGCCACCCCCACCCCCTAGCCACCGCGGCGGCCCGACCGGGGAGTCGCCGAGCACGGTGGCCCCCTGACCCGTCCGCCGTGGAGGCGTGGCGTCGGGCCCGGGCGGACCTCCGGCGCTCCGAGCTCGCCCGAGCCCGCGAGATCGCCCACGACCTGGGTGCCTCGCCGGCCGGGGCGGGGTCGGTCGGGGGGTGGCCGACGGGACCTCGGCTCGGTAGCGTCTCGGACCGAGCCTTCCCCTCCCGCTGCCGCCACGCGCCAGGAGGGGCCATGCCCCGCTCACGTCTCCCGCTCGCCGAGCCGGCAAGCCGCCTCGACCGCGACCCGCCGATCGATCACCGGGTCGCCGACGTCGACCCGCTCGCCGCCGAAGCGCTCGACGGCCTGCGCCCACCGCCTGCTCCGGGCCCCGGCGAGCGGCTGGCCGACCTCGTCGCCCGATCGGGGCGATCTCCGCGCCAACTGCTGGTCGTGGCGATGGCGGTGGTGGTGGCGGCCGCGGTCGGCTGGTGGCTGCTGCGCCCGCCTGCGGCGCCGGTCGAGGCGTCCCTGCCCCTGGCGTCGTCCACCACCGCGACCGAGGGCTCCTCGTCCACGGGCGCGTCGGCCGCGTCCACGACGACCCCGGCCGACGACCTCGTGGTGCAGGCGGCTGGCGCCGTGGCCCGAGACGGCGTCTACCGGCTGCCCGCCGGCTCCCGGGTCGACGACCTCGTGCGGGCCGCCGGCGGGCTCGCTCCCGATGCCGACCGCGACCGGGTGAACCTCGCCGCCCCGTTGGCCGATGGCGAACGGGTCTGGGTGCCGCGAGCCGGCCAGGTGGAGGTGCCCGAGGTGGTGGCGGGGTCGGGGGCCGGGCCGGGGACCTCGGTGGCCGAGGGCGGCGCCACGGCCGGCCCGGGGGCCGGTCCGCCCGCGGTCGTCGACCTGAACACGGCCACCGCCGCCGAGCTCGACACGCTGCCGGGCGTCGGACCG
>JAHBSN010000212.1 GCA_019639095.1 Actinomycetota bacterium | reverse complement strand
GGCCGAGCGCCTCGAGGTACTTGATGGCGAGCAGGTCCGGCGAGGGGTTGCCGGCGTGGATGGCGTCGTACACCGTGGTGATGGCCCGGGCCTCGCCCTCGGCCACCGTGAGCTGGCGGAACCGCTCGGCCTCGGCCCGGGTCTTGGTGGCCTCGGCGTCGCCCATGGCCTGGAGGATCTGGCGCTGGCGCTCGCCCTCGGCGCGCAGGATGGCCGACTCCTTCTCGCCCTCGGCCAGGGTGATGGCCGCCGACCGGCGGCCGTCGGCCTCGGTCACCACGGCCCGCCGGGTCCGCTCGGCCTTCATCTGCTCGTGCATCGCGTGCATGACGTCGGGTGGCGGGTCGATGCGCTGGATCTCCACGCGCACCACGCGCACGCCCCACTTGTCGGTGGCGTTGTCGAGGATGTCCCGCAGGCCGTGGTTGATCGTGTCGCGGCTGGTGAGGGCCTGGTCGAGCTGCATGTCGCCCACCACGTTGCGCAGGTTGGTCTGGGCGAGCTTGGTGACGGCAAGGATGAAGTTGGCCACGTTGTAGACGAGCCGCTGCGGGTCGGTGGGCTTTTTTAATGCTACGGCGACCACCGAGACCACCACGTTGTCGGAGGTGATCACCTCCTGCGGCGGCACGTCGACCACCTGCTCCCGCATGTCGACGAGGCGGATCTTGTCGACGAACGGGACGATGAGCCGCAGGCCGGGGTCGAGCGTCTCGCGGTACTTGCCGAGCCGCTCCTTCACCCCCCGCTGGAACGGCTGGACGATCTTGACGGCGCTCGCCGCGAAGATGAAGAAGAACAGGGCGAGGATCGCCAGCAGGATGACGGCGGCCATGGGTCCTCCAGGGGTGGGGGGATCAGGTCAGCTCGACGACGCGTCGGAGCGGGCGGGGCCGGGCCCCGGTGCGGTGGGGTCGTAGCGCACCAGCAGCCGGGTGCCGCGCACCTCGACCACCGCGACGGTGGCGCCGACGGGCACCACCTGGCCATCGGTGCTCTCCGCTCGCCACCGCTCCGAGCCGAGCAGGACGATGCCGGCGTCCTCCGCCGGATCGATCTCCACCACGACCCGAGCGGTCTGCCCGATCTGGCGGTGCGACCCGATGCCGAGCACCGGGCCCTCCAGGTCGAGCCGCTTGGCCAGGGGACGCAGCGCGAGGAAGACACCGACCGAGACGGCCAGGAACGCCGCCCACTGGAGGCCGATGCCGACGCCCAGGAACGCGAGCACGGTGGCCGCGCCGGCCCCGACGGCGAAGGGCGCCAGGAAGAACGATCCGGCCACGGCCATCTCGCCGACGCCGAAGAACACGGCGGCGCCGAGCCAGATCCAGCGCCAGACCTCGGGGTTGCCGGTATCCACAGGGGCTCCTCGTCCAACTCGTCCCGCCCGTGCAGGGTATCGGCTCCGCCGCCGACGGGGTGGACGAGTTCGCCGGTCCCGACCGGTCGGGCCGGTGGGGCTTGTACCGTTCCTCCCCGTGACCGATGCCGCCGACCTCCGCCTGCTCAGCGTCCACGCCCACCCCGACGACGAGGCGTCCAAGGGTGCCGGCACCGTGGCCCGGTACGTGGCCGAGGGCGTCCACGCCACCCTGGTGTGCTGCACCGGGGGGGAGGCGGGCGAGATCCTGAACCCGGCCATGGACCGCCCCGAGGTGCGCGAGCGCCTCCCCGAGGTGCGCCGCGAGGAGCTCGAGGCCTCGGTGGCCATCATCGGCTACCAGGAGCTGGTCTGGCTCGGCTACCGGGACTCCGGCATGCCCGACTCGCCCGAGAACGCCGACCCCCGCTGCTTCGCCCGCGCCGACCTCGACGAGGCGGTGGAGCGGCTGGTGGCGGTGATCCGTCGGACCCGCCCCCAGGTGATCCTCACCTACGGCGACGACCAGCAGGGCTACCCCCACCCGGACCACCTGCGGGTGCACGACATCTCGATCGTGGCGTGGGACGCCGCCGGCGACCCCGAGCGCTTCCCCGATGCCGGCGAGCCGTGGACGCCGTCGAAGCTCTACTACTCCACGTGGTCGCGGGCCCGCTTCACCGCCATGCACCAGGGCTTCCTCGACGCCGGGCTGGAGTCGCCGTTCGACCAGCGCTGGTTCGACCGGCCGTCTCAGGACCACCGGATCACCACGCAGATCGACGTGCGGGACTTCTACGCCGCCCGCAGCGGGGCGCTCAAGGCCCACGCCACCCAGATCGATCCCGCCTCGCCGTTCTGGTTCGGCCTGCCCGACGCCGTGGTGGCCGGGCTCTACCCCTGGGAGGACTACGAGCTGGCCCACAGCCGGGTCCCGTCCGAGCTGCCCGAGACCGACCTCTTCGCCGGGCTGCGCTGATGGCCCGCTACCTCAGCCCCGAGTGGTTCGCGGCAGGCCTGGCCGTGGGCGGCGCCCTGCCCGAGCGGCCCGGCCTGAGCGCGGTGGTGGAGCACGTGGTGGGCGGCGGCCCCGACGGCGAGGTCCGCTACGTGACCCGCGTGGTCGACGGCCGGGTGGTGCAGCACGAGCCGGGATCGGCGGACGAGCCCGACGCCACCCTCACCGTGCCCCACGCCGAGGGCCTCGCCATCGCCACCGGCGAGCTCGACGTGAACGCCGCGTTCATGCAGGGCCGGATCAAGACCGCCGGCCGCACCGGCCCGCTGCTGCACCTCCTCGCCGTGCTCCAGGATCCGGCCTGGGCCGAGGTGACCGCCACCACGGAGGCCTGAGCGCCCCGCCCGAGCGCTTCGCTCGGGCCGCGGCTCAGCCGGCGCGCTGGAGGTCTCGCAGCTCCCGGTAGCCGATGAGCGTGGCGCCGCACCGACGCAGCACCTCGGGCAGCTCGGTGTCGAAGCACAGCAGGTGGTGGTCGTCCACCCGGTGCGACCAGCCGGCGTCGAACGCCCGCTGCTCGGGGGCGTCGACGGCGGGGTGCAGGTGCAGCTCGGTGACGCCGGGCTGCAGCTCGGTCACCGCCGCCTCCACCGTGCGGCGGGCGCCCACCCCGGCTGGCGACGAGACGTGGTGGTCGGGGAACACGACCCGCTCCTCGGCGGCCAGGCTCCGGAACGGGAAGCCGACCGCCCGCTCGGTGTCGGCCCCCGACAGCCGCAGGGGCAGGGCGAACTCGAGCGCCAGGTCGAGGTACAGGTCGAAGAACTCGGGCCGGCGGGCGAGCACGCCCAGGTGCGAGTCGAGGTGGCTGATGTCGAACCCCCACAGGATCGCCCGCTCGATCTGGGCCCGCAGCTCGCGGCGGGTCTCGTCGAGGTCGGCGTGGTCCCACAGGTCGTCGACGGTGCGCGGGAACCCGCCGTCGCCGTCGAGCAGCGACGGTGCGTGGGTGATCGGTCCCCACCGGTAGCGGTCGTGCTCGGCGTTGAGGGTGAGGTGCACGCCCACGTCCTCGCCCCGGTAGCGGGACGCCGCCTCGCGCGCCCACGGCGCCGGGACCATGATCGTGGCGCTGGTGGCCAGCCCGGTGCGCAGTGCCTCGTACACGCCCGTGTTGGCGGCGTAGCTCAGCCCGAGCTCGTCGGCGTTGACGATCACCAGCCGGGCGTCTGCCGGATGGCCGAGGCGTTCGGCGAGCTCGGTCACGGTGCGGGCCTCACCCCCGGAACGCTACTGCCGCGCTCACCCACCCGGGCCCGCCTGGTCGGCGTGGTCGCCCGCGCAGCTCCCCCAGAGCCCGGCCCTGCGGCGACGCGCGTCGGCTGCCGCGGCGGCGAGGTCGGCGGCGTGGGCGCGGTTGGGGGCGATGGACAGCGTGCGGGCGAACCCGTCGGCCACGAGCGCGGCGTTGACGAAGAGCCCGTCGTCCCGTCGCCACACGTAGAGGAGCAGCCGGCCGTAGCGATCCCGGGCCTCGCGGTCGCGCTGCACCACCACGGCGGTGCGGGCCGGCAGCAGCTCCTTGGTGCGCGCCGACGCCTCGGGGCCGAAGCACTGCACCGGCGTGTTCGGCTTCACCGTCTCGGGCGTGTCGATGCCGAGGAGGCGGGCCCGCTCGGCGCCCCCGCCCGCGATCGCCAGGTCGACCGTGTCGCCGTCGACCACGTGGGTCACCGTGGCGGCCACCCCGCGCACCGACGAACCGGGCACGGCCACCACGGTGGGGCGCCGGGGGTGGCCGCAGGCGGTCGCTCCCCACGACAGGACCGTCGCGACCAGCAGGGGAGCGGCGAGCCGCCGCAGGGGTGACGGGGTGCGCACGGCAGCCTCCCGATGGGTGGGATCGGTGGCGGCCGAGGCCGCGAGCGCCCCTGGGGCGCCCCCAGCCTAGGGATGGGGGGTGGCAGGCTCGCTCAGAGGCGCTCGATGATCGTGCCGGTGCCGAGCCCGCCGCCGCAGCACATGCTGATCAGGCCGTAGCGGCCGCCGGTCCGCTCGAGCTCGTGGAGGGCCTTGGTGACCAGCACGGCACCAGTGCCGCCGAGGGGGTGGCCGAGGGCGATGGCCCCGCCGTTGGGGTTCACCTTCTCCATCGGGACGTCGAGCTCCTTGGCCCACGCCAGCACCACCGAGGCGAACGCCTCGTTGATCTCGAAGGTGTCGATGTCGTCGATGGTGAGCCCGGTGCGGCCGAGCAGACGACGGGTGGCGTCGATGGGGCCGGTGAGCATGAGCACCGGGTCGACGCCGACGAGGCACGTGTCGACGACGCGCGCCCGGGGCGTGAGGCCGAGCTCGGCCGCCTTCTCGGGGGTGGTCAGGATCATGGCGGCGGCGCCGTCGGAGATCTGCGAGGCCGACCCTGCGGTGTGCACGCCGTCCTCGCGGGCCACCGGCTTGAGGCTCGCGAGCTTCTCGAGGGTGGTCTCGCGCAGGCCCTCGTCGCGGTCGACGGTGTGGGTGGAGCCGGTGGGCTTGCCGTCGGCGTCGACGTCAGGCGCCTCCACCGGCACGACCTGGCCCTCGAAGCGGCCCTCGGCCCACGCCTGGGCGGCCAGCTCCTGGGACCGGAGCCCGAAGCGGTCGGCGTCGTCGCGCGTGATGCCCCACTTCTCGGCGATGCGCTCGGCCCCCTCGAACTGCGAGGTGAACTCGTAGCGGGCGAAGTACGACTTGGGGATCGGCCGGCCGTAGTCGCCCTTGGCGTTCGAGCCGATCGGGACCCGGCTCATGGCCTCCACGCCGCAGGCGAGGGCCACGTCGACCACGCCGCTGGCCACCAGGGCGGTGGCCACGCCCGTGGCCTGCTGCGACGACCCGCACTGGGTGTCCACCGTGGTGGCGGCCACCTCGAGGGGCAGGCCGGCGGCGAGCCAGGCGGTGCGGCCGACGTTGAACGCCTGCTCGCCGATCTGGCTCACGCAGCCGGCCACCACCTGCTCGACGGCGGCGGGGTCGATGCCCGACCGGTCGACCACGGCTCGCTGCACGGCGCCCAGCGTGTCGGCCGGGTGCAGGGTGGACAGGCCGCCGTTGCGCTTCCCGACGGGGGTGCGGACGGCTTCGACGATGACGACCTCGCTCATGGGGGGATCGTACCCCTGCTCTTGACCGAGCGGTCAAGAAGGCCCTGTGGGCCTCGTGGCCAGCCGCTCGCCGCTCGAGGAGCGCAACCGGACCGGATCGGTCTACCTTGGCGGATCTGCCCGGCGGGTGACCGCCGGTGGGGTGGCCGGCCACGGTTCCGGGCACTGCTCACGCACGAGGTCCGGAAAGGGGGGCGCCATGTCAGCCGCAACCGCGAAGCGTCGCCCGCATCGGGTCCTGCTCGCCCTCGTGGGGGCCCTGGCGGTGGCGGTGGCCTCGTTCGGGTGCGACGTGGGCGGCGGCGACGGCTCGGGCGGCGTGGGTGCCGCCGTGCTGCCCGGCCCGGGGGTGGCGGCCGCTCGGGCGGTCACGGGCCGCGCGACCGCAGCGCCGAAGGCGCGCACCTACCCGCTGACCACCGACGGGCGCGATCGCTTCTTCGTGGCACCCATCGGCGAGCGCACCACGGTGCGCGCCGACGCCACCAACGTGGGCAGCAACACGCGGATCGTGTGGGTGACGGCGGGCGGCGAGGTGTCGACCGACCAGCAGGCCTGCGCCACGTGGGTGTCCTGGACCGGGCTCACCCAGGCCGGCATCGCCCTCCGCGTGCGCGGCGACGGTCCCCGGGTGCGGGCCGTGACCGTGACCGGCAACATCGTCTGGGGCGCCCGGTTCGGGTTCAACGTCCACGTGTGGGACACCGCCATGCACCCCAAGGGCACGGTGCCGGTGACCTACGCCGGCGGCGCGGACCTGTCCCGCACGTTCGGGCCGGCCAACGGCCTGATGAAGCTGCCGTGGCGCATCTGCGCCCGGGTGACGGGTCGCATGCTCGACTTCAAGGTGTGGCCGGTGGCCAAGCCCGAGCCGAGGTGGGGCGACACCCGCTACGGGCGACGCTTCCAGCTGCCCGCCACCGCCACCTACCCGGGCCGCCCGGGGTGGTACGCCGGGCACCTGCGCCCGGTGGACCGCCTGGTGATCGAGGACCAGGTGGTCACCTCCCGGGACTGACCCCCGCCAGGCCGACCGCCCGAGACCGGCCGGCTCAGGCCGCCGAGCGGTGGGGCCGGTCGTCAGGCTCGGGACGGTGCTGGGCGAGGGCGGCGCGGGCCTCGGCGATGCCACGGCGACCGATCTCGCGGGTGCGCTCGCTCAGGCGCCAGGGCTTGTCGTTCTCCATGAGGGTGAGCTGGCGTTCCATGGCCACAGTCTCCGCAGGGGGGGTGACAATCTCGGTGGGCGGGCTGCTCGGAGGCGATCCCGCACCTCCCCCAACATCGTACAGGTGTTCGGCATTCCCGCCTCAGCGGGGCGAACCGGGGGCCACGAGCGCCCACGGTGCGGTGCGCTCCACCACCCGGGCCAGATCGAGCAGCAGCTGGT
>JAHBSN010000211.1 GCA_019639095.1 Actinomycetota bacterium | reverse complement strand
GACCACGCCGCTCCTCTTGGCGCTCGCCGCCGCTGCGCCACTGGTGGCGGTGGCGGTCTGGCTCTTGGCGCTGCCCTCGCTCGTCGTGACCACCGCCGAGCCGGCGGGCGGTTACAGCAGTGGGGTGGGAGCCGATTCGGGGCCGGTCGACACCGAGATGCTCGACGCCGATCGCTTGGCCGCGTAGGCCGCCCGGTCTGCCCGATCGAGGAGGTGCGCGGCCGATTCGCCGGGCTCGCTGGCGAGGGCCAGGCCGACGCTCGCCCCCACCCGCACCTGTCCCTCCCCGATCTGGATCGGCCGGGCCACGGCATGGGCGATGCGCTCGGCGAGCTGGAGGGCGATCGACCCGTTGGGGATGTTCTCGGCGATGAGCACGAACTCGTCGCCGCCCAGGCGCCCGGCCACGTCGCCGGCGCGGGCGTGGCCGGCGAGGCGGGCGGCCACCTCGCAGAGCACGTCGTCGCCGTGGCGGTGGCCGTGGGTGTCGTTCACGGCCTTGAAGCGGTCGAGGTCGAGGAAGGCCACGAGCAGCGTCGACTCCGAGCGGGCCAGGCGCTCGATCGCCCGCTCGAGGGCGGCGAGGATGCCGGCGCGGTTCGCGATGCCGGTCAGGGCGTCGTGGGTCGCCTGGTGCGCCAGCTCGACGTGGAGGCTGGCCCGGTCCCGGATGGATTCGTCGAGCACGTCGAACGACGGGGTGAGGGTGCGTCCCAGCTCGCCGGGCAGGGGATGGTCCATCACCGGGTCGTCGAGTTGGGGCTCGGCGAGCACCCGGACCTTGCGCTCCACGAGCTGGAGGTTCTGCACCACCTCGTTGAAGGCGGTGGCCGCCGCTCCCAGCTCGGGCGGGCCGGTGGCCGGCACGGGGGGCGTGTCGAGCTCGCCGGCGCCAACCTGGCGGAGCGCGCCGATCAGGCGCCGCAACGGCCGCTCGATCGACGCCACCAGCGCCAGCGACGCGGCCAGGATCAGCACGGGAACCAGGACCGCGACGGCCAGCGTCCGGCGAGCAGCGGTGGTGGACCCGTTCGCCGAGGCGTCGGCGGTGGACTCGAGGTCGGCCGAGCGGCTCTCCACCACGTCGAGGATCGGGCCGAACAGGTCGAAGCTGGTCTTGAAGACGGCGGCCGCCTGGGCGACGTCCACCGCCGGCGGCGTGGAGGACGCCTCGGACACCGCGCCCTCGATGGCCTGCAGGAACGGCGCGCCGTCGGCGCGGATCCCCGACGCCGCCGCGGCCACGTCGGGATCGGGTGACGCCTCGAGCTCGCCGAGCGATCGATCGAGCCGATCGGCGGCCACCCCCAGGGTCACCCGAGCCCGCTCGCTCGGCACGCCCCGCTCGCCGGGGAACCAGTAGCCCGCCAGACCGGTGAGGAGGGCCGTCGTCGCACCGCCGACCACGGCTGCGCTCTGGAGGTCGGCGAGCTGGGCGGCCAGCCGGGGGTCGCCCAGGCCCACGATCTCGGCGCGCAGCTCGGCCAGCCGCGCCTCCCACACGCGGTCGGTGGCGGCGTCGAGCTCGTCGAGCCCGCCGAGCACCTGCGGCGAGGACCCGGCATCGGCCCGGGCGGCGAGCGCCGAGACCGCGTCGGCGGCGAAGGGCCGGTCGCGTCGGGGGAGTCGCCGCAGCGCCCCGGTCACGTCGTCGAAGCTCCCCACCTGCGCGGGGTCGAGGCCGAGCAGCTCGCGGGCCGCGGCGCTGTCGAGCCCGATCGACGAAGCCCGCACGTCGACCTCCACGGGGACGCGGGCCAGCAGCAGCGCCGACTTCAGGTCGACGAGGCCGGCCAGGTCGGACACGTCGTGCTGCACCTTCCGAGCCCGAGCCGCGTCCTGCCACTGCGAGCGGGAGGAGAAGCCGGCCACGATCCCGAACAGCACCGTGGGCACGAGGACCAGCGCCAAGAGGCGGACGCGCAGGCTGGGCCGGCTGCTGGTCACGCTCTCCGCCTTCCTGCGCTCGTCGGCCATGACCGGGACGTTCCCCTCGTCGGCCCTCCGTAGCCTCTGATCGGCACGGATCACCCCGGGCTGAACATCCGTTCAGATGGGGACCACCTCGCCCTCGCGGCCCACCTGCACCCGCAGGTCCGGCGCCCGCCTTCGGGCGTGCCGGCCCGCCTCGGCCAGCACGGTGTCCACGGCGCGGTCGTCGTGCCCGGGCGCGTGGTGCACCAGCACCAGGCGGTGGGCGCCGGCCGAGGCCGCCAGGTCCACGGCGTCGCCCACGGTGCAGTGGCCGAAGTCGTCGGCCATCGCTCGCTCGGCCTCCAGGTGCTGGGCGTCGTGGAACAGCACGTCGACGTCGCGACAGAGGGTCTTGGCCTGGTCGAGCTGGGCGGCGGTGGCCCGGCCGATGCAGTGGTCGGGCAGGTAGGCGAAGGTGCGACCGGCCCGCTCCACCCGGACCCCCACGGTGGGCCCGCCCTTGTGCAGGACCGGTCCCACCACCACCCGGGTGGCCTCCACCGCCACCGGGACCGGCCCGGCCTCGGGGGCGTGGAAGCGCCACCGGCCGCGCAGCTCGTCGGGGCGGATCGGGAAGAACGGCGGCCCGAAGCCCTGGGCCAGGCGCTCGATGGCGTCGAGCCCGGTGCCACCGTCGAGGTCGGACGGGATCCACACGTCGATGCGCGCGTCGGGCCGGTCGGCGTCGGCGAGGAACGGCAGGCCCTGCACGTGGTCCCAGTGGAGGTGGCTGAGCACGACATCGGCCTCGAGCGGCCCACCGTCGAGCAGGGCCGCCAGCGAGGGGAAGCCGGTGCCGGCGTCGAGCACGAGCCAGCGACGGGTGCCGGGCGACGGCGCCACCGCCAGGCACGACGTGCGCCCGCCCACCTCGGCGAACCGATGGCCGCTCACCGGGGTGGATCCCCGCACGCCGAGGAGGTGCACCCGCAGCGCCCCGGCGGGGCTGCTCACCCCGCGCCCGTCGGGGTCGGCCGCTCCTCGCGGCGGTGCGAGCGGCTGAGCTCCACGAGGTGGTCGTGGTCGATCTGGTCGGTGGTGGCCACCGCCACCCGGCAGGCGGTGACGGCCCGCACGGTGGACGTGGACCGGCCCGACTCCACGATGGCCCGCTCGCCCAGGATCGCGCCCGGGCCGACCTCGGCCACGACGGTGGCGTCGACCTCCACGGCCACCACCCCGTCGAGCAGGAGGTGGAGCTCGCCGCCGGGCTCGCCCTGCCGGAAGAGCAGCGACCCGGCGTCGGCGGTGCGGACCCGTGGCCGGGTGCCGCCGCGCATCACGAGGGTCGACAGCCGACGCTCCAGCGCCGACTCCACCTCGGTGACCAGCGCCGGCGACTCCTCGTCGCCCCAGGGGCTGTGGCGCCCGAAGCTGTGCCGGTACCAGTCCTCGAAGTCGGCCCGGCCGACCTTCTGGACCAGCTCGCCGTCGGCCCCGTAGATCCAGTGGCGGGGGAAGGGGCTGGCACCCACCACCTCGTGGGTCGCGCTGCCGTCCACGTGCAGGGTGAGCGCGAGGGTGGTCCACACCAGCGGGGCGGTCAGCTGCACGAACGGTGCGCCGTCGACGCGGCGAGGGGCGGGGAGGGCGGTGCGCCCGCCGAAGGTCTGCACGAACCGCACCCGGTCGCCGAGCACCTCGGGCTCGACGCGGAGCTCCTCGAGGGCGACGGCCGCGAAGGTGACGTCGCGGCCCACGGCGCGCACGGTGGTGGAGCCGATGAGCGAGCCGCCCACGTATTCGGCGCCCACCACCACCGGGCCGTCGGGTCCGGCCTGGACCTCGATCCGCGCCCGGAGGTGGTTGGCGAAGCGGAAGCGATCCTCGTCGCGCCACTCGGCCAACGACCCGAGCCGGTCCGGCGGCGGGTCGTCGTAGTGGGCGGTGCCCACCGCGAACAGGACCTTGCTCAGGCCGGTGACGGCCTCGCTCGGGATCCACGAGACCGAGGTGACCTCGGACTCGACGATGGTGGTCGTGTCGTGCGATTCGTCCATGTCCCGATCATCGGGGTCCCCGTGGACGCCGACGACCGAGCCTGCCGGTGTCCGCGAGGGGGTGGAGGCACCCCCTCGGGACACGGGCCTCCGCCCTTGGTGGGCGGGTCGGATCGTGGGGTACTTGTCGACATGGACGCCCACCGCCCTGCCGACACCGGCCCGATCACCGTGCTGCTCGCCGACGACAACCTCCTGGTGCGCGAGGGCGTGCGGGCCCTGCTCGCCCTGCACGACGACCTGGAGGTGGTGGCGGCGGTCTCCGACTACGACGAGCTCGTGGCCGCCGCCGACGAGCTGGAGCCCCAGGTGGTCGTGACCGACGTGCGGATGCCGCCGACCTTCCAGTCCGAGGGCATCGAGGCGGCCCGGTGGGTGCGCCGCCGCCACCCCGGCACCGGGGTGGTGGTGCTCTCGCAGTACGACGACCCCGAGTACGCCATCGGCCTGCTCCATGAGGGTGCCGCCGGCTCGGCCTACCTGCTGAAGGACCGGGTGGCCGACGGCGACCGGCTCGCCCGGGCCATCCGCGACGTGGCCACCGGCGGCTCGATGCTCGACCCCGAGATCGTGGCCGCCCTCGTGGCGCCGGTGCGCGACGACAGCCTGTCCCCCGAGGAGGAGGAGCTGCTCCAGCTGATCGCCGAGGGCCGCCCCACCAAGGCGATCGCCGTGGCCCGGCGCACCACCCCCGAGGCCGTGAACGAGGCGGTGGAGGCGCTGTTCCTCGCCCTGGCCAAGGACGCCTCGGCCGGCCGCCAGGGCGCCCTGCGGCGCCTCCGGCTGCTCCAGCAGGCGATCGTGGACCGCGAGGAGCAGGGCGAGACGCTGTCGCGACTGCTCCCCGGTGGGCTCGCCGACAAGCTGCGGGAGGACCCCGCCGCCATCGGTCGCACCGAGCGCCTCACCGTCACCGTGCTCATGTCCGACGTGCGGGGGTACTCGGGCATCGCCGAGCGGACCGATCCCACGGTGCTCGCCGGCCAGCTGAACACCCACCGCCAGGAGATGAACGCGGCGATCCTCGCCGAGGGGGGATGCGTGATGCAGTACGTGGGCGACGCCGTGATGGCCGTCTTCGGAGCCCCGCTCCCGCAGGACGACCACGCCGAACGAGCCGTGCGCGCCGCGGTGGCCATGCACGAGCGCCAGCGCCGGGTGGACGAGCGGTGGCGCGCCGACGGCCTGGCGCCGTTCGGGCTCGGCATCGGGATCTCCACCGGCGAGGTGGCCGCCGCCATGCTCGGCAGCCCCGAGCGGCTCGAGTACACGGTGGTGGGCGACACGGTGAACCTCGCCAGCCGCCTAGAGCACGCTGCGCCGGTCGGCGGCATCCTGATCTCGCACGCCACCTACCGCCATGTGCGCGGCCTGTTCGATTTTCAGCCGCTGCCGCCGCTGGCGGTGAAAGGCAAGGCCGAACCCGTCCAGGTGTATGAGGTACGAGGCGCGCGCCCGCGCACCTTTGAGCAGCCGGGGCGCGGCGTGCAGGGTGTCGCCATCCCTATGATTGGCCGCGAAGCCGAGCTTGGGGCGCTGCAAGATGCCCTGCGCACGGCACGCAGCCAGCAGCGCGCCCAGGTCATTACGTTAATTGGCGATGCCGGGGTTGGCAAATCGCGCCTGGTCGATGAATTCCTCGACTGGGGCAGCCAGCAACATGAGCAGTTCTGGCTGTTTCGTGGGCGCGCCGGGCAAGAACCTGGCCGCCGCCCCTACGCCCTCATCCGCGATTTGCTGGCTTATCGCTTCCAGATTCAGGATAGCGACCGCGCCGCCGAGGCCCGCCAGAAGCTTGAGCAGGGCATGGTCAGCTTTATGGGTGCTGCCGGAACCGAACGCGCGCCATTCATCGGCCACCTGATCGGTTTCGACTTTTCGGCGAATCCCTACTTGCACAGCATCCTCGACAACGCCCGCCAGCTGCGCGACCGCGCGTTTCACTACCTAGCCCAGTTCTTTGCCGCGGCCACCGAAGCATACACGGCACTAATCTGCCTGGAAGACATTCACTGGGCCGATGATGGTTCGCTCGATGCGATTGAGTACCTGGTGCGCGCCTGCGAACAGCTGCCGGTGTTCATTCTTATTATTACCCGCCCGGCACTATTCGAGCGGCGGCCAGCGTGGGGTACCGAGCAGCCTAGCCATCTGCGTATGGTGCTCCGCCCACTGAACGAGCCAGAGAGCCGCCATATGGTTACGCAGCTATTACGCCAGCTTCCCAGCATGCCCGCCGAGCTTATCGACCTGATCGTGAGCCGTTCGGAAGGTAACCCATTTTACCTTGAAGAGCTGATTAAGATGCTGATCGAGGATGGTGTTATTGTGATGGACGGCGGCAAGTGGCGGGTAGAAAAGTCACGCCTGGACGAAACCCGCGTGCCACCCACGCTCACCGGCGTGCTACAGGCGCGTATCGATGCGCTTGCCCCGGAGGAACGCACGACGTTACAGCGCGCCTCGGTGATTGGGCGCGTGTTCTGGGATGCGGCCGCCGAGCGCCTGGCTTCCGATGGCCGCACGGGCCGCAGCGCACGCCAGAATGATCTGCGCGCCACCCGCGACATTGCCAGCATCATGCGCACGCTCAACGAACTCGAGACCTTACGCGCCAAAGGGCTAACATTAGCGCGCCCAACCTCCTCCTTCGCTGGCACGCAAGAGTTTATGTTCAAACATGCCTTGCTACACCAGGTAACCTACGATAGTGTATTAAAGCGCCAGCGCCGCCAATACCATACCCAGGCGGGCGAATGGCTGATCGAGCGCAGCGGCGAGCGTGTAGGCGAATATGCCGGACTGATCGCCGAACACTTCGAGCGCGCCGACGACCCCGAGCGTGCCGCCGATTGGTACGCGCGTGCAGCATTACAGGCCCAGTCTACGTATGCGGCCGGGGTGGCGATCGAGCACTAC
>JAHBSN010000210.1 GCA_019639095.1 Actinomycetota bacterium | reverse complement strand
CAGTGGCACCTGATGCAGCCCAACTGGCCGAGCGACCTCGCGGCCGAGGCGGGCTGACCCGTGCGCATCGGGATGGTGTGCCCGTACAGCATCTCGGTGCCCGGCGGGGTGCAGGAGCAGGTGCTCGGCCTGGCGCGCGCCCTGCGGGCGAGGGGCCACCCCACGCGGGTGCTGGCGCCGTCGGACGGGCCGCCCCCCGACGGCTGGGTCACGCCGCTCGGCAACTCGATCCCCACCGCCGCCAACGGCTCGGTGGCGCCCATCGCCCCCGACCCGTCGGCCCAGCTGCGCCTCATCCGGGCCGTGCGCGACGAGGGCTTCGACGTACTGCACCTCCACGAGCCGCTGGTGCCCGGTGCCTGCATGACGGCGTGCCTGCTCAAGCCCACGCCCCTCGTGGGCACGTTCCACGCTGCTGGCACGAGCGCCTCCTACGAGTACCTGTCCCCGGCGCTGCGGTGGCTCGCCTCGCGCCTCGACCTGCGGGTGGTGGTGTCGGCCGAGGCCGAGGCCCTGGCGGTGGAGCACCTGGGCGGGACCTACGAGCACCTCTACAACGGCATCGAGATCGAGCGCTTCTCCGATGCCCGACCGTGGCCCGCCGAGGGGCCCACGATCTTCTTCCTCGGGCGGCACGAGCCCCGCAAGGGCCTCGACGTGCTGCTGGCCGCCCTCCCGTCGCTGCCGGCCGACGTGACGGTGTGGATCGGGTCCGACGGCCCCGACACCGAGGCGCTCAAGGTCCGCTACGCGGGCGACCCGCGCCTGGTCTGGCTCGGTCGCCTGTCCGACGAGGAGAAGCGCCGGCGCCTCCGGGCGGCCGACGTGTTCTGCGCGCCGTCGCTGCGCGGCGAGTCCTTCGGCGTGGTGCTGCTCGAGGCGATGGCGGCCCGCACCGCCATCGTGGCGTCGGACCTGAGCGGCTACCGCCTGGTGGCCCGACCAGACCAGGACGGCATCCTCGTCACGCCGGGCGACGTGCGTGCGCTCGGTGCCGCGCTCGCCCGGGTGCTGGCCGACGCCGCGCTCCGGGAGCGGCTGGTGGCCTCCGGCACCGAGCGGGCCCAGCACTTCTCCATGGAGAGCCTGGCCGACGCCTACCTCGGCCTCTACGAGCGGGTCACCGTCGCCAAGCCCCAGGCGCGGGGGTGGAGGCGGTTGCGCTCGCGCGGGCACCTCTAAGGTGGCGACGTGATCGTGGTCGTGGTCCTGCTCGTGGTGCTGGTGGTCGTCGCCCTGGTGGCGGTCGTCCTCTACAACGGCCTCGTGGGCCTGCGGAACAAGGTGGAGGCCGCCTGGTCCCAGATCGACGTGCAGCTCACCCGCCGCGCCGAGCTCATCCCGAACCTGGTCGAGACGGTGAAGGGCTACGCCGCCCACGAGCAGGAGACGCTCGATCGCGTGATCACGGCGCGCAACGCCGCCACCGCGGCCACCACCCCGCCCGCCAAGGCCGCGGCCGACGACGCGCTCACCGGCGCCCTGCGGTCGGTGTTCGCCCTGGCCGAGGCGTACCCCGACCTGAAGGCCAACCAGAACTTCCTCAACCTGCAGGAGACGCTCACCGCCACCGAGGACAAGGTGGCCTACGCGCGGCAGTACTACAACGACACCGTGAACCGCTACAACACCAAGATCCAGACGGTGCCGAGCTCGCTCGTGGCGTCGCGGTTCGGCTTCACCCAGCGCGAGTACTTCGAAGCCGGAGGCGAGGCGCGCGGCCCCGTCGACGTCTCGTTCTGATCGTCCTCGTGTACGACCAGGTCGCCCAGAACAAGCGCCGCTCGCTGGTGCTCACCGCCATCTTCGTGGTCCTCGTGGGCGCGGTGGTGGCCGCCGTGCTCTACCTGTTCGACCTGGGCATCGTGGGCGTGCTGATCGCCGCGGCGGTGGCCGGCGGGTCGGCGTTCGCCTCCTGGTGGAAGTCCGACGAGGTGGCGCTGCGGCTGAGCCGGGCCCGGGAGGCCGACCCGGTCACCTACGCCCGCCTCCACAACCTCGTGGAGGGGCTCTGCATCGCCTCGGGGCTCCCCAAGCCGCGCCTCTACGTCATCGAGGACGTGGCCCCCAACGCCTTCGCCACCGGCCGCAACCCGCAGCACGCGGCGGTGGCGGTCACCACCGGGCTGCTCGACCTGCTCGACCGGGTGGAACTCGAGGGCGTGCTCGCCCACGAGCTGAGCCACATCAAGAACGACGACATCCTGGTGGCCACCCTCGCGGTCACCATGGTGGGCCTCGTCACCCTGCTCGCCGACCTCTCCATCCGGATGATGTGGTGGAACGGCGGCCGGCGCGGCCGCAACGACCCCGAGGGCGGGGCGGCCCCGTGGCTCGGGTTCATCGGGCTCGGCATCCTCGTCCTGTCGCCGCTGCTGTCGCGCCTCATGCAGTACGCCGTGAGCCGTCGTCGGGAGTCGCTCGCCGACGTGTCGGCGGTGGAGATGACCCGCTACCCCCCGGGGCTCATCTCGGCGCTGGAGAAGCTGCGCGACGACACCACCGTGGTGGCGGCGAGCTCGCGCGCCACCGCCCACCTGTGGATCGAGGCGCCTGTGGCGCGGGTGGAGGAGGAGGGCAAGCTCTCGCGGTGGAACGCCATGTTCGCCACCCACCCGCCCATCGAGGACCGCATCGCCGCCCTGCGCGAGCTCTGATCGTGGTCGCGCCCCTGCTCGGGCGCCATCCACCCACCGGTCCCGGCGGTCTTGCAGGCTGGCGCCATGTCTGACCCCACGGCGGATCCGAACCCCTCCTCCTCCCGGCTCACCCCCGCCGCGCAGCGCAACCTGCTGATCGGCGTCGGCGTCGCGGTGGTGCTCGTGCTCGCCGCCGCCGTGGCGTTCGCCCTGGGCGGGGGCGACGACGAGGCGGCCCCCACCCCGCCCAAGCGCACCACCACCACGTCCACCACGGTGCCGCCCACCATCACCACCACGACCCAGCCGCCCACCGGCCCCGTGGCGCCGCTCACCGGGCTGCGCGTGGCCGACCCGACCCACGCCACCCGACCCGCCATCGCCGTGAAGGTCGACAACCTCGACGCCACCGCCGAGACCGCCGTGCCGCAGTCGGGCCTGCCCCGGGCCGACGTCGTGTTCGAGGAGATCGTCGAGGGGAACATCACCCGCCTGGTGGGGGTGTTCCAATCCCAGGACCCCGGTCGGGTGGGGCCGGTGCGCTCGGCGCGCACCACCGACGTCCACCTGCTGCCGCAGTTCGGCCGGGTGCTCTTCGCCTGGTCGGGCGGCAACGACGGCGTGGTGGCCGCGGTGCGCTCCTCGCCGGCGCTGGTGGACCTCGGCTACGACCGCGCCACCAGCTCCTATGCCCGCGACCGCAGCCGCCGGGCCCCGCACAACCTCTACGTCCAGGCCACCGAGCTGTGGGGGAGGGCTCCTGCCGACGTGCCGGCGCCGCCGCCGCTGTTCCAGTACCGCAGCCCCGGCCAGGTCAACCAGGCCGGTGCGGTGCCGGCGTCGGGCGTCGACCTCTCGTGGGGCGGGGGCCAGGCGTCGTCGCCGGTGAGCTGGCGCTGGGACCCGACGCTGCGGCTCTACCTGCGCAGCCAGCGCGGACGTCCGCACGTGGACGAGGACGGCACCCGCCTCGGCGCCCAGAACGTGGTGGTGCTGATCACGCCCTACGGCCAGAGCCCGGCCGATCGCCGCTCGCCCGAGGCCCTCACCGTGGGCGCGGGGGAGGCGTTCTTCTACACCAACGGGCGGGTCATCCACGGCCGGTGGGACCGACCGGCCGAGGACCGCCCCGCCACCCTGGTGGCCGACGACGGCGCCCCGATCCTGCTCACGCCCGGCCAGACCTGGATCGAGCTGCCCCGCGCCGGTGGCGCCACCACCGTGCCCTGACCCGCGGGTCGGCGGGTCCCCACCGGGTCCGCCGCGCCCGGATCCGGCTTCGGGATCGGAGCCCATCGTCCCTAGACTGGCGGGCATGTCCGAGACGCCTTCGCCCTCCTCGAGCCCCGCCTCCCAGACCGGCACCCAGCTGGTCAAGCGAGGCTTGGCCGAGATGCTCAAGGGCGGCGTGATCATGGACGTGGTCGACCCCGAGCAGGCCAAGATCGCCGAGGACGCCGGCGCCGTGGCGGTCATGGCGCTCGAGCGCGTGCCGTCCGACATCCGGCGCGACGGCGGCGTGGCCCGCATGTCCGACCCCGAGATGATCGAGGGCATCAAGGCCGTCACCACCATCCCGGTGATGGCCAAGGCCCGCATCGGGCACTTCGTGGAGGCCCAGATCCTCGAGGCGCTCGGCGTGGACTACGTGGACGAGTCCGAGGTGCTCACCCCGGCCGACGAGGCCCACCACATCGACAAGTGGGCGTTCACCGTGCCCTTCGTGTGCGGGGCCACCAACCTCGGCGAGGCGCTGCGTCGCATCAGCGAGGGCGCCTGCATGATCCGCTCCAAGGGCGAGGCCGGTACCGGCAACGTCGTGGAGGCCGTGCGCCACCTGCGCTCGATCACCGGCGACATCCGCAAGATCACCCAGGCCGACGGCGCCGAGCTGTTCGAGTGGGCCAAGCGCCTCCAGGCCCCGCTGCCGCTCGTGCAGGAGATCCACCAGACCGGCAAGCTCCCGGTGCCGCTGTTCTGCGCCGGCGGCCTGGCCATCCCGGCCGACGCCGCCCTCGCCATGCAGCTGGGCGCCGAGGCCGTGTTCGTGGGATCGGGCATCTTCAAGTCCGACAACCCCTCGGCTCGGGCCAAGGCCATCGTGGAGGCCACCACCCACTTCAACGACCCGGCCATCCTGGCCAAGGTCAGCCGCGGGCTCGGCGCGGCCATGCCCGGCCTCGAGATCGGCAGCCTGGAGACCACCTTCGCCGCCCGGGGCTGGTAGCCCCGTGCGCCGGTGAAGGTCGGCCTGCTCGCCCTGCAGGGCGCGGTCGGTCCGCACGCCGAAGCCCTCCGGGACCTGGGCGCCACGCCGGTGGAGGTCCGCACCCCCGAGCAGCTCGCCGACGTCGACGCCCTCGTGGTGCCCGGGGGGGAGTCCACCACCATGTCGAAGCTGCTCGACACGTCGGGCCTGGCCGGCCCGCTGGCCGAACGGCTCGCCGCGGGGCTGCCCACCTTCGGCACCTGCGCCGGGATGATCGTGCTCGCCCGCACCGTGCTCGACGGGCGCGCCGACCAGCGCTCCTACGACGCCATCGACGTGACCGTGCGCCGCAACGCCTTCGGTCGCCAGGTCGACTCGTTCGAGGCCGACCTCGACGTGGCCGGGCTCGACGAGCCGTTCCACGCCGTGTTCATCCGGGCGCCGTTCGTGGAGGAGGTGGGGCCCGGCGTGGAGGTGCTCGCCGCCGTCGACGGCCACCCCGTGCTGTGCCGCCAGGGGCCGATCCTGGTGTCGGCGTTCCATCCCGAGCTCACCTCGGATCGTCGCCTGCACGCGGTTTTCCTTACGCTCATCCCCTGACGCATCTTCATCGAGGAGGACCGCATGTCCGGCCATTCCAAGTGGGCCACGATCAAGCACAAGAAGGGCGCCACCGACGCCAAGCGCGCCAAGGTGTTCGCCAAGCTGATCCGCCAGGTGGAGGTCGCCGCGCGCGAGGGCGGGCCCGATCCCGAGATGAACCCGTCGCTGCGCACCATGTACCAGAAGGCGCGCGACTCCTCGGTGCCGCTGGACACGATCGAGAAGGCCATCAAGCGCGCCACCGGCGGGCTCGAGGGCGTCAACTACGAGCAGATCACCTACGAGGGCTACGCGCCCGGCGGCGTGGCGCTGCTCATCGAGGTGCTCACCGACAACCGCAACCGCAGCGGCTCCGACGTCCGCTCCACCTTCACCAAGCGGGGCGGCTCCATGGCCGAGCCCGGCGCCGTGGCCTGGCAGTTCGAGCGCAAGGGCTCGCTCCTGGTGGACGGCTCGGTGGAGGAGGACGACCTGATGATGGCCGCCATCGACGCCGGGGCCGAGGACATCGTCCGCGAGGGCGACGCCTGGCGGGTGACCACGCCGCCCCACGACCTCCACGCCGTGCGCACCGCCATCGAGGAGGCCGGCATGAAGGTGGAGTCGGGCGACCTCGTGATGGTGGCCCAGAACCTCGTGCCGCTCGACGAGAAGGGCGCGGCCAAGAAGGTCCTCGACCTCATCGACGCCCTCGAGGACCTCGACGACGTGCAGGACGTGTTCGGCAACTTCGACATCCCCGACGACGTGCTCGCCGAGCTCGACTGATCGCCGACCCTCCCGAGCGGCGCCGGGCCGCCGGCGGTACGTTCCGCCCCATGGGGAGCGAACCGGTGGACCAGGGCTCGGCGCACGACCACGGGAGCTGGAGCCGGCGTCGGTTCCTGGCCGGCTCGGGCGTGGTTGCCGGGAGCGTCGCGCTCGGGCTCGGCGGCTGCTCCGACGGGAGCGATGGCGGCGGTCCCACGTCCACCACCGCCGCGTCGGCCGGTGGCGCCGGCGCGAGCACCACCACCGGCGTGCCCGATCCGACCACCGGCATCGTCGATGCCGCGGTCCCAGGCACCGACACCATCTTCGGCTGGATCGAGGAGGTGTTCGGCCACGGGGTGCGCCGTCCCGGGTACCCCGCCGACCGCTGGGCCGAGGGCTGGATCGAGGAGCGCTTCCGCCAGATCGGCCTGGAGGAGGTGCGGGCCGAGGAGGTCGACGCCCGGCGGTGGGAGCCCACGAGCTGGTCGCTCACCGTCACCTCGGCGAGCGGCACCCGGGAGCTCGAGGGCTTCCCCGTGCCCTTCGCCGCTCCCACCGAGGCCATCGAGCTCGAGCTGGCCGAGCTGCCCGCCGAGGGCCCGGCCGACGTGGCCGGTCGGGCCGCGCTGGTGGACGTGCCGCTCATCACCATCCCCGCCGCCTTCCTGGCCACCACCGGGAGCGCCCCCGACGATCCCGCCGGGCGG
>JAHBSN010000021.1 GCA_019639095.1 Actinomycetota bacterium | reverse complement strand
CCCACGATTCCGACGTTCATTGGCGGTTCGGCCGACCTGAACCCCTCGACCAATACCGGTATGAAGGGCGGGGGAGATTTTCAGGCGCCTGTTGCTCCGGGCAGCGAAGAGATTCAGGGGGAGCTCGGCGGCGATTGGGGCTACGACGGCCGCAATATCCACTGGGGTATTCGCGAGCATGCCATGGGCAGCGCGGTCAACGGCATGGCCGCTCATGGCGGTGTCTTCCCGTTCAGCGCAACCTTCCTCGTCTTTTCGGACTACATGCGCGCGCCGATTCGGCTTGCCGCCCTTTCCGGGTACAAGTCGATCTTCGTCTTTACGCATGACAGTATCGCGGTCGGTGAAGACGGTCCGACCCACGAACCGGTCGAGCAGGTCATGTCCCTGCGGCTCATTCCCGGGCTCAACGTCATCCGCCCGGCCGATGCCAACGAGACCGCCCAGGCCTGGGTGCTCGCCGTGCAGGGCCCTGGCCCCACCGCGCTGATCCTGTCGCGCCAGAACCTGCCGGTGCTCGAGGGCACCGCGGGCAACGCCGGCGTGAGCCGCGGCGCCTACGTCCTCGACGAGGTCGGCCCGGCCGGAGACGACGACCTGCCCGACCTCACCTTGGTGGGCACCGGCTCGGAGGTCTGGGTCTGCCTCGATGCCGCCCGCACCCTGGCCGACGACGGGCTGCGCGTTCGGGTGGTCTCCATGCCCTGCTGGGAGGACTTCGACGAGCAGGACGAGGCCTACCAGGCCGAGGTCCTCCCCGGAGCCGTCCCCACCCTGGCGGTGGAGGCCGGGGTGTCGTTCGGGTGGGACCGCTGGGCCGACGAGACCGTGGCCATCGACCGCTTCGGCGCCTCGGCGCCCGGCGACGTGGCGCTGCGCGAGCTCGGCATCTCCCCCTCGCACGTGGCCGAGCGCGCCCACGCCCTGCTCGCCGAGATCGACCGCTGACCGCCTACCCCCGGGAGGGCACCCCATGACCGAGCTTTCGGACCTGTACCGGTCCGGCGGACAGAGCCCCTGGCTGGACAACCTCCGTCGAGACTGGATCCGAGACGGCGAGCTGGCCCGATGGGTCGAGCGCGGCATCCGTGGCGTCACCTCGAACCCGTCGATCTTCCAGAAGGCCATGACCGGCCAGGCCGTGTACGACGACCAGTTCCGCGCCCTCGTGGCGGAGGGGCGCTCGATCGAGGACTGCTACTGGGAGATGGTGGTCACCGACATCACCGAGGCCCTGGCGGTCCTGCGCCCGGTGTTCGACGAGAGCGACGGGCTCGACGGGTTCGTGTCCGTGGAGGTGGCCCCCTCGCTGGCACGCGACACCGACGGCACCCTGGCCGCGGCTCGCCTCCTGCACGAGCGCATCCACGAGCCCAACCTGTACGTGAAGATCCCCGGCACCGCCGAGGGACTCCCCGCCATCCGCGGCGTCATCGCCGACGGCAAGAGCGTCAACGTCACCCTGTTGTTCAGCGTGAGCCGCTACGACGAGGTGATCGAGGCCTACCTCGCGGGCCTCGAGGCCTGCGACGGCCCCCTGCAGGGGGTGTCGAGCGTGGCCTCCTTCTTCGTCAGCCGGGTGGACTCCGAGGTCGACAGGCGCCTCGAGGCCGTCGGCTCCCCCGAGGCGCTGGCCCTGAAGGGGAAGGCGGCGGTGGCCAACGCCCAGCTCGCCTACCAGCTGTTCCTCGACCGCTTCTCCGGCCCGCGCTGGGACGCCCTCGTGGCGCGAGGCGCACGTGTCCAGCGGCCGCTGTGGGCCTCCACCTCCACCAAGGACCCGAGCTACCCCGACACGCTCTACGTCGACACGCTGATCGCCCCGCAGACCGTCAACACCATGCCGGAGTCCACGCTCGAGGCGTTCGAGGCCCACGGCACGGTGGCACGTACCGCCGATGCCGACCTCGCCGGCGCACGCGCCGTGCTCGACGAGCTCGCCGGGCTCGGCATCGACCTCGACGACGTCACCCGTCAGTTGGAGGACGAGGGCGTGGCGGCGTTCGAGAAGTCCTACGACGAGCTGCTGTCGTCCTTGCGGGACAAGGCGGCCACGTTCGCCGAGGGAGCCTGAGTCGGTGGCCGTGCCCGGGGAGCTGGTCGTCACCGACGACGTGCCCGCAGCCTTCACGGCCCGCGTGGTGGAGGCCTTCCGCGGGAGGCCGCTCGACACGTTCTCGCTCGCCCTCTCCGGCGGGGCCACGGCCCGGGCCTGCTACGAGCACCTCGCCGAGCACGCCGGGAACCAGGTCGACTGGTGGAAGGTCGACGTCTACTGGGGCGACGAGCGCTGCGTGCCCCACGACCACGAGGACTCGAACTACTACCTGGCGCGCGAGGCGCTGCTCGACCGCGTCGGCGCCGCCAACGCCACCCACCTGATGCGCTGCGCCGAGGGGCCCGACCCCTACCAGCTGCGCCTCGGCGACCTCGGCCGCATCGACCTCGTGCACCTCGGCATGGGGGCCGATGGCCACACGGCCTCGTTGTTCCCGAACTCCGAGGCGCTCGACGCCGATCCGGGACGGCTCGTCGCCATGAACGACGACCCGTCGGGCGTGAACCCCTACCGGCGCATGACCCTCACGTTCGCGGGGATCGCCCGGGCCCGGCTCGTGGTGGTCACGGTGTCGGGGGCGGAGAAGGCCGAGGCGCTCGCCGCCGTGGCCGCCGGGGAGGACCTCCCCGCAGCCCGGATCGACGCCGACGCAGTGGTCTGGCTCGTGGATCCCGCCGCCGCCTCGGGCCTGTCGCGCTGAGCAGCCCGATCCCCGCCGACCGGCGCGTCGGACCGCCACCGACCGCCAGTAGCCTCCGCTCCATGCCGCCCTCCCCCGGACCCATCTGGGACCTCGCGCTGCCCGACCTGATGGCGCGAGCACGTGCCGTGCGCCACGGCGCCCACGGCACCCGGATCACCTACTCCCCCAAGGTGTTCATCCCGCTCACGATGCTGTGCCGCGACCGGTGCGGCTACTGCACCTTCGCCCAGCCCCCGGCGCGCCTCGACGCCCCGTACCTCACCCCCGAGCAGGTGCTGGCCATCGCCCGCCGCGGCGCCGCCGCCGGGTGCCACGAGGCCCTGTTCACCCTCGGCGAACGCCCCGAGGAGCGCTACCCCCAGGCCGCCGAATGGCTCGCCGGGCACGGCCACGCCTCCACCGTGGACTACCTCGCCGCCATGGCCCGGCTGGTGCTCGACGAGACCGGCCTGCTCCCCCACGCCAACGCCGGCGCCCTGCACCCCCACGAGCTGGCGCAGCTGCGCCCCGTCTCACCGTCGCAGGGGATGATGCTCGAGTCGCTCCGGGGCGACCTCGACGCCCACCGCGGCAGCCCCGACAAGGAGCCGGCCCGCCGCCTCGCCACCCTCGAGGCGGCCGGCGAGCTGCGGATCCCGTTCACCACCGGGATCCTCGTCGGCTTCGGCGAGGACCGAGCCGATCGGATCGAGGCGCTCGAGGCCATCGCCGCGAGCCACGCCCGGTGGGGCCACGTGCAGGAGGTGATCGTCCAGAACTTCCTGCCCAAGCCGGGCACCGCCATGCACGCGGCGCCGCCGTGCCCCACCGACACCTACCTCGAGGCCATCGCGCTGGCCCGGCTCATCCTCCCGCCCGAGATCCACCTGCAGGCCCCGCCCAACCTCTCCGACGACTTCGGGGTGCTGCTGGAGGCCGGCATCGACGACTGGGGCGGCGTGTCGCCCATCACCGCCGACCACGTCAACCCCGAGCGCCCCTGGCCCGACCGGGACCGGCTGCGGGAGGTCACCGAGGCCGCCGGCCACGAGCTGGCGCCCCGCCTCACGATCTACCCGGAGCACGCCCTCCGCCCGCACGAGTGGCTGCACCCCGACCTGCACTTCGCGGTGCTCGATCGCGCCGACGCCGAGGGCCTGGCCCGCGACGACCCCGGCGCCGTCCACCCCCAGACGGTGGGCGAGGCCCAGAACGTGGGCGACGGGGCCGAGGTGGTGCTCGTGGGCCGACGATCCACCCAGTGGTACGTGGGCACCGAGGCCGATCCGCCCGCGCTGATCCCGATGGCCGGCGCCCGGGCGACGGGCGCGGTGGGCGAGGTGCTCGACGCGGTGCGCGCCGGTTCGGTGCCCGACGAGGACCAGATCACCACGCTCTTCGGCGCCCGCGGCCGGGAGGTTGGAGCGGTGGCGCAGCTCGCCGACGAGCTGCGCCAGCAGGTGGTGGGCGACACCGTCACCTGGGTCTCCAACCGCAACATCAACTACACCAACGTCTGCACCTTCAAGTGTCGCTTCTGCGGGTTCTCGAAGGGACCGCTGTCGCTCAACCTGCGCGGCACGCCCTACCTGCTCACCCTCGACGACATCGCCCAGCGGGCCGTGGAGGCCCGCGAGCTCGGCGCCACCGAGGTCTGCCTCCAGGGCGGCATCCACCCCAAGTTCGACGGCGACTACTACCTCGACGTCACCCGGGCCGTGAAGGACGCCGTGCCCGACATGCACGTCCACGGCTTCACCGCGCTGGAGGTCACCGAGGGCGCCCGACGCCTCGGCGAACCCCTCGCCCAGTACCTGCGGCGGCTGCGCGAGGCCGGCCTCGCCACGCTGCCGGGCACCGCGGCGGAGATCCTCGACGACGACGTGCGGGCCGTGCTCTGCGCCGACAAGGTGACCACCGACGAGTGGCTCTTCGCCCACCGCACCGCCCACGAGGTGGGCCTGCGATCCAACGTCACGATCATGTTCGGCTCGATCGAGCAGCCGCGGTCGTGGGCCCGCCACCTGGTGCGCACCCGAGACCTCCAGGCCGAGACCGGGGGGTTCACCGAGTTCGTGCCGCTCCCCTTCGTGCACATGGCCTCGCCCATCTACCTCCAGCGCGGCGCCCGACGAGGGCCCACCTGGCGCGAGGTGGTCCTGATGCACGCCGTGGGTCGCATCGCCTACCACGGGTTCATCGACAACATCCAGGCGTCGTGGGTGAAGCTGGGCGTGGCCGGCGCCCGGCAGCTCCTCCAGGCCGGCGTCAACGACCTGGGCGGCACGCTGATCGACGAGAACATCTCCCGCGCCGCCGGGGCCAGCCACGGCCAGGGGATGGACGAGGCCGGGTTCGCCGCCCTGGTGGCCCCGCTCGGTCGCCGCCTCGAGCAGCGCACCACGCTCTACGGCCCGAGTCCGCAGCCCGCGTGAGCCCGGTCTCGCCGTGACCGACCCCACCGCGCCGGCCGGGCCCGCACCGACGGCCACCGACGTCGAGCGGTCCCTCGACGCCCTGCTGGCCGCCGCCGACGTCACCGCCAACGTCGACCAGATCCGCCAGATCCTGGCCACGGGCGTGCTCCTCGGCCAGGACGGCACCGATCGCCTCGACCTCAAGATCGCCCGGGCAGCCCTCACCGAGATGCGGAACGCCTTCAAGCTGTTCGCCGACTACGCCGACACGCCGAAGGTGACGATCTTCGGGTCGGCCCGCACGCGCACCGACGACCCGCAGTACGCACAGGCCCACGAGGTGGCCGCCGCCCTGGCCGCCCGGGGGTGGATGGTGGTCACCGGCGCCGGGCCCGGGATCATGCAGGCCGCCATGGAGGGCGCCGGGGCCGACCGCTCCATCGGGGTGAGCATCCGCCTGCCCTTCGAGGAGCGGGCCAACCACATCATCCACGACGATCCCAAGCACGTCTCGATGAAGTACTTCTTCACCCGCAAGCTGATGCTGGTGAAGGAGTCGCGCGCGTTCGTGTCGGTGCCGGGCGGGTTCGGCACGCTCGACGAGACCTTCGAGCTGCTCACGTTGCAGCAGACCGGCAAGGCCGAACCCACCCCCATCGTCCTGCTCGACGTGCCGGGCGGCTCGTTCTGGCACGGCCTCCAGCGCTTCGTGGAGGAGCAGCTGGTGCGCCTCGGGCTCGTGGCGCCCGACGACCTCGAGCGGGTGCTGATCACCGACTCCGTGGACGCCGCGGTCGAGGAGATCACCGGCTTCTACCGCAACTACGACTCGCTTCGCTGGGTGGGCGACCGGCTGGTGCTGCGCCTCCTGGCCGAGCCCACCGAGGCGGAGGTGGCCGACCTCACCCGGCGCTTCTCGTCGATGCTGCGCCACGGCTCGATCGAGCGCACCGGCCCGTTCGCCGTGGAGCGAAGCGACGCCGACCAGCCCGACCTGCCGCGCCTGGCCATGGCCTTCGACCAGTCGCAGGTGGGCGGGCTGCACCGGCTCATCCGCGCCGCCAACGAGCTCCCGAGCACGCCGCCGGTGCCGGCACCGCCCACCCCGGTGGCCGACCCCGACCACCTCGCCTGAAGCACCTCGCCGCCCCGACCACCGAGGCTGTCGGTGGCGGGTGCGAGACTTCGCCCATGGCTGGTGAGTTCGAGGACATCAAGGCGCGGTTGGAGGGCATCGCCGAGGAGCTGGCCGACCTGGCCATCGTGCGCCTGCGCGAGTCGATCGACGCCGGGGGCTCGGAGATCCCCGTCGACGAGAAGCGGCTCACCCGGGCGCGGCGAGCGGTGGAGAAGGCCATCCACCTGCTCGAGGAGCCCGACGACCTGCGCTGATCAGGCGGCCCGCATGCGGTTGTTGCGGGCGTTGTGCTCCAGCTCGGCCAGCCCGAGGTGCTCGAGCAGCGGCGGCAGGTACATGCCGAAGCGGCCCCGCAGGCCCTTCTTCAGCCCGTACCAGCCACCCACCGGGTTGTCGTCGGACCGACCCCAGGCCTCCACCGTGCCCGGCTTGGCCGGCTTCTGCTCGTCGGCCGAGCCGAGGTCGATCCAGTCGCCGTGCGCCACCAGCATGGCGTGGAGGTCGTCGATGGCTCGGGCGTCGTAGAGCAGCACGGTCTTGCCCACCGTGCACACGAGCACGGCCCTCCCGTCGCGCTCGTCGCGGTGGATCGTGTAGCTCGACGACAGCGGCGGCGTCTTCAGCAGCCACGGATCGTCGGCGGTGCCCGAGCCGCTGCTGATGGGTTCGTCGGTCATGGGTGGTCCTCCGGAAGGGGGTCGTTGGGTGACGGATGTGCGATCAACCACTCGGCGTAGGGCGCGATGACGGCCGTCCAGCCCGACGTGGTGCGCGCCCGCCGGCTCGGACCGTCCTCGCCGAGGCGGTCCCACCCGGTCTACACCAGGCGGACCTCCGTGCCGCGCTCGCAGGGCGTGAAGGTGACCTCCACGTCGGTGGCGTCGTCGGCAGCGAAGAAGAGGTGCCAGCGGTACGCGAGCCGGTGGGGCGGATCCCACCGGACGACCTCGCCCCAGTCGTGCTCCACCCCGTCGGCGCCGCGTTCGAAGATGCGCCCGCCGACGCGGGGCTCGAACACGACCGCCACGGGATCGCCGGTCACGGTGTGGCCCGGTGGCCACCACCGAGCCGCCTCGCCCACCCAGGTGCGGAACGCGTGGTCCACGGGGGCGCGAACCTCGAGCTCCACCACCAGCGGGGGCAGCTCCCCGCCGGTCACGCTCCCTCCTGGGCATCGGGGTTCTCGAGGTTCTCCGCCGTGAGCGTGAACCGGGCGGCCGCCTCGCCCCAGACCTGCGCGAAGTACGCCCGCACCGCCTCGACGCCCTCGGCGCGCAGCTCGTAGCGGCGCTGGGTGCCGTGGGGGTGGTCGGCCACCAGCTCCGCCTCCTTGAGGAGGCGCAGGTGGCGCGACACGGCGGGGCGGCTGATCGGCAGCCGATCGGCGATGCCCTGCACCGACGACGGCCCACCGGCCAGGATCTCCAGGATCGCCCGTCGGTTCGGGTCGCCGAGCGCCTCCAGGGCCACGTGCGCCGGTTCCCCCACTGCGCCCCTCCGGTCGATCCGTCGAACGCCGGTTACCGTAACACAAGCGTTACCAATCCGAGCCCGTCGGACCTCGGCTCAGTAGAAGTCGACGAGGATCGGGGGCGACGTGGCGCCCACGGCGTCGAACGAGGCGAGGGCGGCGGCGTCGGCGCAGGCCAGCAGACCGGCGGACGCGAGGGTGCGGGCACGCGCGTAGCCCGCCCACCACGACGACAGGGCGCCGATGCCCAGGCGCACGGCGCCGGTGCCACCGGGCACCAGGCGGGCCTCGCCGTCGTCGACCTCCAGGCGCCAGCGGCCGGCGTTCCAGGGCGCGTGGTCGTCGACCACATCGAGGTCGACGGCGCCTCGCAGGCCCGGACGCCACCCTCGAGCGGCAACCGCGCCGGCGGCGTCGACCAGGCGCAGCATCCAGCGGATCTCGCTGCGGACCGCTCGCGGGTCGGCTGCGCCCACGAGCAGGAAGATCGGGTCCTCCGCAGGCCCGATCACCTCCACGTCGGGCGCCTGCGAGCCGCTGCTGCCCACCACGCCCCACAGCGCTCGGAGCGAGTCGCCGTCGACGGCCTGCACCTCGGCCACCACCACCGAGTAGTCGTAGGGCGGGCGCGCCGTGCCGTGGCGGTAGGAGCCGTAGCCGCGCAGCTCGCCGGGCCGACCAGGGTCGTCCACCACGTAGAGGACGGTGTCGGCGAGGTCCGGGGGGAGCCGACGAGCCCACCACGCCTCGGTGCGGGTGACGGCGCCGTCGATGCCGGGCGCGATCCGGTCGTAGCAGCGGTGCACCGCGGCCACGTCGTCGACGGAGCCACGCCGCACGCGGACCGAATCGGGCAGACGCAGGGGCGACAGGTGCGCGGCGGGGATCCGCCGGTGCACGTAGGAGCCGGCCACCTCGAAGCCCACCCCCCGGTAGAGCGCCACCGACGCCGGGAACAGCCCGGCGATCACCTCCCCCCGGTCGCGCAGGTCGGCGAACTGGCCCGCAGTGACGGCACGGCCGAGGCCCCGCCCTCGATGCTCGGGCAGCACGGCCACCGGCGAGAAGCCCGCGAGCGGAACGGATCGTCCGCCGAACCACTGCTGGAACGGCCGGATGTGGGAGGCCGCGGCCACCTCGCCGTCGCGCCCGTGCACCACGACGGCCCGATCGACGTCGAGTCCCCGCTCCCACCGGGCCCGCTCGGCCTCCGTGGCTCCGAAGCCCAGTCGGAAGCACTCGGCCATGCCGGCCAGGTCGTCGACCGTCGCTCGTTCCACCACCGCGTCCACGCCGGGGACCGTAGCCACCGGCGCCGGCCGCGGCCGGGTGGGTTCGGGCCGGTCGCGACGGCCGCTAGCGTGCCGCCGTGACCGTCCCCCAAGACCTCCACGAGTGGGTCTCCTTCGAGGACCCCGAGGAGGACCGCACCTGGCTGTTCGACGTCACGTTCCTCACCAGCGCCTGGACGTGCATCTTCGGTCGGGGCTGCAAGGGCGTGCTCACCGAGGACTTCTCCGAGGCGGTCCAGGGCTGCTGCTCCTACGGCGCCCACTTCACCGGGCCCGACGACATCGGCCACACCGAGGCGATGGCCGAGCGCCTCACGCCCCACCAGTGGCAGCACCACGAGGCGGGCCGGCGCCTCGGCATCACCCAGACCAACGACGACGGCGAGGTGACCACGCTGCTCGTGGACGATGCCTGCGTGTTCCTCAACCGGCCCGGCTTCGACGGCGCCGGGCTCGGCTGCGCGTTCCACCACGCCGCCGAGGCGAACGGCCAGCGCCACCTCGACGTGATGCCCGAGGTCTGCTGGCAGCTGCCCCTGCGCCGCGTGGACGAGACCGACGACCACGGCCACGTGACCTCCACGGTGCGGGAGTGGAAGCGACGCGACTGGGGCGAGGGCGGCCACGACTTCCACTGGTGGTGCACCGACGAGCCCGACGGGTTCGGAGGCCACGGGCCCGTGTACCGCGAGCTGGCCGACGAGCTGCGGGTGATGGTGGGCGAGGTGGCCTACGACCTGCTCGCCGCGCACCTCGACGCCCGGACCCGCCGCAACGGCACCGAGGTGTACCTGCCCCACCCGGCGGTCCGCCGGGCCTGACGCCCGCTACCGCTTGAGGCGGCGGCGGTCGGACTCCTTCAGCACCCGCTTGCGGATGCGGATGTTCGAGGGCGTCACCTCGACGAGCTCGTCCTCGGCGATGAACTCGATGGCCGACTCGAGCGTGTGCACCTTGGGTGGCACGAGCTTGATGGCCTCGTCGGCCGAGTGGGTGCGGATGTTGGTCTTCTGCTTCTCCCGCACCACGTTGATCATCATGTCGTCGGGCCGGCTGTTCTCGCCGACGACCATGCCCTCGTAGACCTGCTCGCCGGGTCCCACGAACAGCTCGCCGCGGGACTGCAGGTTGTCGAGCGCGTAGGCGGTGGTGACGCCGGTCCGGTCGGCCATCATCGCCCCGCCCTGGCGGTGCGGCAGGTCGCCCACCCAGGGCGTCCACCCGGCGTGGTGCGTGTGGAGCAGCGCGGTGCCCCGGCTGGCGGTGAGGAGCAGGCTGCGGAACCCGATCAGGCCTCGGGCGGGGGCCTCGAAGGTGATGACGGTCCGGCCGGGGTCGCCCGGTCGCAGGTCGGTCACCCGGCCCTTGCGCGGCGCGAGCGCCTGGGTGACGGTGCCGACGTGCTCCTCGGGGACGTCGCAGACGCCGCGCTCGAGCGGCTCGTGGCGCTTGCCGTCGATGTCCTTGACGATCACCTCGGGCCGGCTGGTCTGGAGCTCGTAGCCCTCGCGGCGCATCGACTCGATGAGCACGGCCAGCTGGAGCTCGCCGCGACCGGCCACCTCGAGCACGTCGGGCGAGTCGGTGTCCTCGATCCGGATGGACACGTTGCCAAGCACCTCGCGCTCGAGGCGCTCGCGCAGGTGCCGGGAGGTGAGGTACTTGCCCTCCTTGCCGGCCAGCGGCGAGGTGTTCACCCCGAAGGTCATCCGGAGGACCGGTTCGTCGACGCTGAGGCGCGGCAGCGCCTCGGGCTCCGCGGGGTCGGCCAGCGTGTCGCCGATCTCCACCTCCGGGAAGCCGGCCACCACGAACAGGTCGCCGGCCACGCGCTCGTCGACGTCCTCGCGACCGATGCCGGTGAAGCCCATGAGGCTGCCGAGCTTGCGCTCCACGGGCTTGCCGCCCTCGAGCACCTCCTCGTCGAGCAGCGCCACCCGGTCGCCCTTGCGCATCGTGCCGCGGATCACCCGGCCGATGGCGAGGCGGCCGAGGTAGTCCGACGCGTCGAGGTTGGTCACGATGGCCTGCAGGGCGCCGTGAGCGTCGACCTTCGGCTCGGGCACGTGGTCGACGATGCAGCGCAGCAGCGGGGTCAGGTCGTCGCCCTCGCCCGGCATGCCGATGCCCTCCACCGCCTTGGAGTCCCGCGCGATGGCCGAGATGATCGGGAACTCGATGTCGTCGTCGGACGCCCCGAGATCCATGAACAGCTCGTAGACCTCGTCGAGCACCTCCTCGGGGCGTGCATCCTGGCGATCGACCTTGTTCAGCACGAGGATGGCGGGCAGGCCGGCGGCCAGCGCCTTGGAGAGCACGTAGCGCGTCTGGGGCAACGGACCCTCGGCGGCGTCGACCAGGAGCACCACGCCGTCCACCAGCTCGAGGGAGCGCTCCACCTCGCCGCCGAAGTCGGCGTGGCCGGGCGTGTCCACCAGGTTGATCTTGACGTCGCCCCACTGCACCGACGCGGCCTTGGCGAGGATGGTGATGCCCCGCTCGCGCTCTTGGTCGTTCGAGTCCATGACCCGATCGACGAGGTGGCCGCTCTGGTGCTCGCTGAACACGCCCGTGGAGCGCAGCAGGGCGTCGACCAGGGTGGTCTTGCCATGGTCGACGTGCGCCACGAGGGCGACGTTGCGGAGCGCGGCGAACGACACGGGGGAAACCTTCCGGCAGGAGTGGAGCGAGGCCCGCCGTCAGGACGGGATCAGGAGGTGGAGGCGGTCGGGGTCAGCCCCAACCGTCAGCTTCCCGTTCCTTCTGCGCGCCTTCGGCCATGCACCACGACGCGTGGTCGTGGCCGGGGCCGGCATCGCATTCGGGGCAGGACTGTTCATCGGCCCGATCGAGAAGGTCGTTGAACGTGGGCTCGTTGGTGCGCTTCAGCGCGCGAGCTTCTTCAAATCGGCGATGACGACCCTTTTTCACGGGCCACACTCCCGAGAGCTGACGTAATCCGAAGGGCAAGTGTAGCCGCGGCGCGCGCCATCCCCGCACCGCGATGGGCAGCGGCCGCGCGAGGGCGCCCGGCGGGGCTCAGGAGGCCGGATCGGCCTGGGGCACGCGGTCCTCGAGGAGGAGGTTGCCCCGGCCGTCGAAGGCCAGCGCCGCCTCGCCCTCCACCAGGCGCCGGATGCGCTCGCCGACCAGATCGGCCCGCCAGCCGCGGGTGAGCCGGGCATCGGGGTCGCCGGCGAGCAGGGCCTCGATGTCGGCGCGGGTGGCCACGAGCGACGTCTCGATCTCGAGGTCGCGCGCCAGCTGGCTGACCCAGGCGGCCACCAGGGCCACCGCCGGGCGGTACTTGCGGTCCAGCTCGTAGGCGGGGCCCGTGGGCCGGGGCGCCTCCTGGTTCCGACCGGCGGCCACCGCAGCCAGGATCCCCTCGCCGACGCGCCCCTTGGCGTGGCGCTCGTCGACGCCGCGGATGCGGGCCAGGTCGGCCGCGGCCTTGGGGCGACGCTGGGCGATGCCCACCACCGCGAGGTCTGACAGCACGAACCGCACGGGCTGGTCCAGCTCGGCGGCCCGGCGCTCCCGCCACGCCGCCACGGCACGGGCCACCGCCGCGGTCTCGCCGCGCAGCGAGCGCGCCTCCTTGATGCGGAGCCAGGCGTCGTCGGGGTCGCGGACCACCTGGCCCCGGGCTCGCAGGGCCTGGCATTCGTCGAGCGCCCACTCGAGGCGGCCCCGCTCGGCCAGGTGCGCGGTGAGCTGCTCCTGCAGGCCGAGCAGGTACTCGACGTCGGCGGCGGCGTAGGTGCGCTGGTCCTCGTTGAGCGGGCGCCGGAGCCAGTCGGTGAGCCGATCGCCCTTGGGCAGGTGGACGTCGTAGTAGCGCTCAACGAGCGACGACAGCGACGGCAGCGAGTGCCCGCAGAACCCGGCGGCCAGCTGCGTGTCGAACAGGTCACGGGGCAGCACGCCGCACGCGCGGTGCAGCACCTCGAGGTCCTGGCTGGCGGCGTGCATCACCACCGTGGCCGGCCCCTCCAGGGCTCGGGCGAAGGGGGCCAGGTCGACCTCGAGCGGGTCCACGAGCGCCCGGCGATCGCCCCAGGACAGCTGCACCAGCGCGAGCTGGGGGAAGTAGGTCTTCTCCCGGTGGAACTCGGTGTCGACCCCGAACGCGGGCATCGCCACCAGCTCGTCGACGATCTCGGCCAGGTGGTGGTCCCGGTCCACCCACCGGGCCAGCGGGCCGTCAGGTCCGGGACGTCCGCCGGCTCGGGCCGCCACGCTCAGGAACCGGCTTCCTCGCCGGTGACCACGCGGTGGCCGGCCTCGATCCAGGCCACGGTGCCCCCGGCCACGTTGACGGCGTCGATCCCCTGGCCGCGCAGGAAGGCCGCCGCGTTCCGGCTGCGGCCGCCCATCTTGCAGATCACCAGGACCTCGCCGTCCGCCGGCACCTCCTCGACCCGCTCGGGCACGCTCGCGAGCGGGATGAGCGGGGCGCCGGGCACGTGGCCGTCGACGTACTCGTGCAGCTCGCGGACGTCGATCACCACCGATCCGGCCGCGTGGCGGCGGGCGGCTTCGGCGATGTCGATCTCGGGGACGTCCAACGGTGCTCCAGGCGGGGTGGGCCGGCGGGGTCCGGTCAGTCTACGGGACCGAGGGAAGATCCCCGGGCCGATCGATGTCGGCCACCACGGCGGGATCCATCGGCACCTCGACCGAGGCCACGGCTCGGCCGGCGGCCTCCGCGCGTCGCTCGCCCTGGGCCACCAGGCCCGTCACCAGGGCCGCGGCCGAGGCCCGCCAGGCCGCGGGGAAGGGCTGGCGGCGACCCGCGACCACCGCCAGGGCTGCCATCGCCGAGCCGTCTCGCAGCCCCTCCACCAGGGCCGCCACCGCGGTGCCGGTGAGCCACGGCTGGTCGCAGGCGGCCACGACGACGATGGGATCGCCGTCGGCGTCGGGATTCGGTCCGCCGACGGCGCTCGGCCCATCGACCAGCGCGGTGGCCAGGCCGCCGAGGGGACCCTCACCGGGCCAGCGGTCGGCCACCCAGCGCATCTCCAGGGCGTCGGCCCAGGCCGCCGGACCGCCCACGAGCACCACCGCCTCGGGGCCCACCCCGCCGGAGACGAGGGCGTCGGCCGCCCGCCTCGCCATGGGCACGCCGCCCACCTCCACCAGCGCCTTGGGCCGGCCCATCCGGCGGCTGGCGCCGCCGGCGAGGACCGCGCCCACGAGCGGGCCGGAGTACGTCAGACGACGCCGCCGTAGGTGGCCTCCACGCCCCGGCTCTCGCCGTGGTTCGCCGCCGCATCGGCGAGGTCGGCCAGGAAGCGGTCGACGATGTGGGCATGGTAGGGCGAGATCATGAGGTGCAGGCCGCCCTGCTGGCGGTCGAGGTTCCAGCCCCGGTCGTCCATGACGTCGGCCACGGCACCGATGTCGAGCGTGTCGGAGCCGAACTCGAACAGGGACATGTCGGGATCGTGGGTGACCCGCAGGCCGTCGATGGCGTCGATGCCCGCCCGCAGCCGGTCGGTGGTGGCGGCCACCACCTCGGCCAGGCGCAGGTAGCCGTCCTGGCCCAGGTGGTTGATGGCGGCCCAGGCGCCGGCGATGGGGGCCGCCGAGCGGGTGCCGGCGGAGGTGCCCGAGGCGTAGAGGCCGCCGGGCCAGTCGTCGTACCAGAAGAACTGGTGCTGGAGCAGCTCCCGGCTGCGGTACAGCACCACCGACGCCCCCTTGAACGTGTAGCCGTACTTGTGCACGTCGGCCGAGATCGACGTGACGCCCGGGACCCGGAAGTCCCACGGCGGCACCTCCCGGCCCAGCCGCTCCCACCACGGGAGCAGCCAGCCGCCCAGGCAGGCGTCGGTGTGGAACAGGATCCCTCGTTCGGCGGCCAGGCCGGCCAGCTCGGCGATCGGGTCGATGACGCCGTAGGGGTAGCAGGGCGCTGACCCCACCACGAGCCCGGTGCGCTCGGTGATCGCCGCCTCGGTGGCGGCCACGTCGGCTCGCCCATCGGGACCCACCGGGACCAGCACGTGCTCGATGTCGAGGTACTTGGCGGCCTTGGCGAAGGCGGGGTGGGCGGTGGCGGGCGTGAGGAGCTGCGGTTCGGCGATGCCGCGCTCCCTGCGGGCGTGGTCGCGCGCCACCTGCACCGCGAGGAAGATGCTCTCGGTGCCGCCGGAGCTCACGGCGCCGGCGTTGGGGGCGGTGCCGAGCAGGTTGGCGGCCATGGCGATGACGTCGAGCTCCATCTGCAGGACGCTCGGGTACTTGAACGGGTTGAGGGCGTTGTCGTGCAGGTAGCGGACGCCCACCTGCTCGATGAGCTCCTCGTGCTCGTGGTCGTCGACGTTGTAGACGAGGCTGAACGCCCGCCCGCCGCGCCAGTCGATGTCCTCGGCGTGGCGGGCCTCGATGGTGGCGAGCAGCTCGGCGGCGTTGCGTCCGTGCTCGGGGATGCGGGCCGGTTCGGTCATCTCGTCCTCAGATCTGCTCGAAGTTGCGGCGGAGCTCCCAGTCGGTCACGGCGCGGTTGAACGCCGCCCACTCCTGCTCGGCCGAGTTCAGCAGGTGCTGGTGCACCTCGTCGCCGAAGGCCCAGCGGGCCACCTCGGAGGAGCGGAAGAGCTCGATGGCCTCCACCAGGGTGGAGGGGATGCGGGCCACGTCGGGATCGGTGTAGGCGTTGCCCACGAAGGGGTCCCCGGGATCGAGCTGGTGCTCGATGCCCCAGAGACCGGCGGCGATCACGCCGGCGAAGGCCAGGTAGCTGTTGACGTCGGCGCCGGGGATGCGCGACTCCACCCGGTAGGCCTGGCCGTGGCCCACCAGCCGCAGCCCGCAGGTGCGGTTGTCGAGGCCCCAGGCGATGGCGGTGGGCGCCCAGGAGTCGGGCTGGAACCGCTTGTAGGAGTTGACGGTGGGCGCGAACAGGAGGGTGAGCTCCCGCGAGGCGTGCACCAGCCCGCCCAGCCAGTGCCGGAACGTGGTGGAGAGGTGGTGCTCGGCGTCGGGGTCCCACATGAGCGAGCGCTCCCCCGCGGGGTCCCAGAGGCTGGAGTGCACGTGGCACGACGAGCCGACCTCGTCCATGGCGTACTTGGCCATGAACGTGATGGACCGCCCGTGCTGGTCGGCGATCTCCTTGGCCCCGTTCTTGTAGACGGTGTTGCGGTCGGCCATCTCGGTGGCGGTGGCGTACAGGAGGTTGATCTCGTGCTGGCCCTTGCCGGCCTCGCCCTTGGAGAACTCCACCGGCACCCCGGCGGCGTCGATGCCGTTGCGGATGTCGCGGATCAGGTACTCGTCTCGGGTGGTCTGGAGGATGTGGTAGTCCTCGACCACGTCCGAGTGCGGGACCAGCCCGTGGTAGCGCTTCTCGGCCGCCTCGGCGTAGGAGTCCTTGAACAGGAAGAACTCCAGCTCGGCGCCGATGTTCACGGTGTAGCCCCGCTCCGCCGCCCGCTCCTCCTGGCGCTGGAGGATGCGCCGGGGCGACACCTCGATCGGGGTGCGGTCGTGCTCGTCGACGAGGTCGCAGATCACCAGCGCGGTGCGCTCGATCCACGGCACGAGGCGCAAGGTGGAGAGGTCGGGCACCGCCGAGAAGTCGCCGTAGCCCTCGTCCCAGTTGAACGCCTGGTACCCCGGCAGCGGGTTCATCTCCACGTCGACGGCGAGCAGATAGTTGCACGCCTCGATGGAACCCTCGGCCACGCGGTCGAGGAAGAACCGGCCCATCACCCGCTTGCCCACGAACCGGCCCTGGTTGTCGGGGAACACCACGAGCACGGTGTCCACCGAGCCGTCGCCGATCATGCCCTTGAGCTGGTCGAGGGTGAGGGTTGCGCGTTCCACTGGTCCTCCGGTTCGGGTGGCGGCGGCCCGATGGTACGGCCCGTCGCCTCCTCCCGTGGCCGGGCTACTCGGGCGTGGTGTACGCGGCGGTGATGCCACCGTCGATCAGCAGCGACTGCCCGGTCATGTAGCTGGCCTCGTCCGACGCCAGGAAGAGGGCGCCGTTGACCATCTCCTCGGCCTCGCCGAAGCGGCCCATGGGGATGTGCACCAGGCGGCGGTTCCGCTTCTCGTCGTCGCTCAGGTACTTGGCGAGCAGCGGCGTCAGCACCGGGCCGGGGCAGAGGGCGTTGGCCCGGATGCCCTGCCGGGCGTAGATGACGGCGATCTCGCGCGTCATCGAGAGCACCGCGCCCTTGGAGGTGGTGTAGGCGAGCTGCGGGGTGGCGGCGCCGAGGTGGGCCACGAACGAGGCGACGTTGATGATCGAGCCGCCGCCGCTCTCGAGCATCGCCGGGATGCCGGCCTTGCAGCACAGCCAGAGCCCCTTCACGTTCACGTCCATCGTGAGCTCCCAGGTGGACTCGGGGGTGGTGACGGCGTCGTCGTCGTCGCCGAGGCTGACCCCCGCGTTGTTGTAGAGCACGTGGAGCCCGCCGAAGGCCGACGCGGTGGCGTCCACCGCGGCCGAGACCTGCTCGAAGCTCCGCACGTCGGCGGCCAGGGCGATCGCCTCGCCGCCGGCGGCGGCGATGGCGTCGACCACCTCCTGGTTGGCCTCGACGTCGACCACGGCGACCTTGGCGCCCTCACGGGCGAAGCGCTCGGCGGCCACGCGGCCCATGCCGCCACCCGCGCCCGTGATCAGCGCGACCTTGCCGTCCAGTCGACCCATTGCGGAACTCCCCGATCTCGTACCGGCGCCCGATCGGAGCCGATGGTGGTCGCTCGTATGATGCCCGGTCTGGCCGGTGCCCCCGGCAATCGGCGACCGGGACGGGCCCGGGTCGGGAGAGGACCACATGGCTGAGCAGCTGATCATCGGCGGCGTGCGTCGCGAGGCGTCCGACGGCGCCACGTTCGACGTGACCGAGCCGGCCACCGGTCAGGTGCTCACGCAGGTGGCCAAGGCCGGCCCGGCCGACGTCGACGCCGCCCTCGTCGCAGCCCACGCCGCCTTCGCCGACGGGCGCGGCACCTGGGCCCGCACCAACGCCACGGCCCGGGGCCGCGTGCTGCACCGGGTGGCCGAGCTGCTGCGCGAGCGCGAGGACCTCTTCGCCACCACCGAGGCCCGTGGCGCCGGCCACCCCATCGGCGACGCCCGCTGGGAGGTCGGCGCCGCCGCCGGCACCTTCGAGTACTACGCCGGCGCCGCCAACAAGCACTTCGGCCAGGTGGTGCCCGTGCAGGACGCCGGGCTCGACGTCGTGCTGCGCGAGCCGGTCGGCCCGGTGGCGCTGATCGTGCCGTGGAACTTCCCGCTGCTCATCGCCTGCTGGAAGCTCGCCCCCGCGCTGGCCTGTGGGAACCCGGTGATCCTCAAGCCCGCGTCGCTCACGCCGCTCACCGCCCTGCTCCTCGGCGACCTGCTGGTGGAGGCGGGAGTGCCCGAGGACCAGGTGCACGTGCTGCCCGGCCCCGGCGGGATCGTCGGCGACGCCCTGGTGGCCGATCCCCGCACCGCCAAGATCTCCTTCACCGGCGAGACCACCACGGGTGCGTCGATCCTCAAGGCGTCGGCGGACCACATCGCCCGGGTGTCGCTCGAGCTGGGCGGCAAGTCCGCCGCGGTCGTGTTCGCCGACGCCGACATCGCCGCCGCCGCCGCCGACACGCCGATGGCCGTGTTCGGCAACGCCGGCCAGGACTGCTGCGCCCGCAGCCGCGTGCTCGTGGAGCGGCCGGTGTACGACGAGTTCCTGGCGGCCTTCACCGCCACCACGGAGGCCATCGCCGTGGGCGACCCGCTCGACACCTCCACCGAGATGGGCCCCATGATCTCGGCCGGGCAGCGACAGACCTCGCTCGACTACCTCGAGGTCGGCGCCGCCGAGGGCGCCCGCCTGGTGTGCGGCGGCGAGGTGCTGGACGGTCCCGGCTTCTTCCTCCGGCCCGCCGTGGTCGCCGACGTCGACAACTCGATGCGCATCGCCCGCGAGGAGATCTTCGGCCCGGTCGTGTCGGTGATCCCCTTCGACGGCGAGGACGAGGCGATCACGATCGCCAACGACAGCCCCTACGGGCTGTCGGGCTCGCTCTGGACCGGCTCGGCCACCCGGGCCATCCGGGTGGCCCGCTCCCTGCGCACCGGCACGCTGTCGGTGAACACCAACCGCTCGGTCCGCTTCGAGGCGCCCTTCGGCGGCTACAAGCGATCGGGGCTGGGCCGGGAGCTCGGCATGGGCGCCATGGACGCCTACACCGAGGTCAAGAACGTCTTCTTCTCGGAGTAGGCCGATGCCCGCGCCGGTCCCGTTCGACCTGCCCACCCGGGCCCTGGAGGGGAAGGTCGTGGTGGTCACCGGCGCCAGCCAGGGCCTCGGTGCCGGGCTGTGCACCCGCTTCGCCGAGCTCGGAGCAGCCGTCGGCGCCTGCGCACGCCGCGAACCGCGCCCGCCGAGCGGCGCGCCATCGCTCACGGGCGCCGTCGACGTCACCGATGCCGCCCGGCTCGAGCGCTTCGGCGAGGCGGTGGCCCAGGCGCTCGGGCCCGTCGACCTGTGGGTGAACAACGCCGGCGTGCTCGGACCGGTGGGCCCGCAGCGGCTCCACGACCCCGGCGAGGTCGAGCGGGCCCTGCTGGTGAACGTGGCCGGCGTGGCCAACGCCACCCGCACCTTCGCCCGCCTGGCCCGGGGGTGGCCGGCGGCCCGGCGGGTGCTCGTCAACGTCTCCTCGGGCGCGGCCCGCACGCCCTACGAGGGATGGGCGGTGTACGGCGCCACCAAGGCGGCCGTCGACCAGTACACCCGCACCGTGGCCGTGGAGGAGCCGGGCCTGCTGTGCCACGCGGTGGCCCCCGGCGTGGTCGAGACCGCCATGCAGGAGCAGGTGCGCGCCCTCGACGAGGCGACGTTCCCGGCGGTCGAGCGGTTCCGCCGCATCCGCGCCGAAGGCCGGGCCAACTCGCCGGCGTGGGTGGCCGACCACCTCGCCGGCATCCTCCTCGGCTCGCTCACCCCCGACGAGGTGCTCTACCGGGTGCCCGACGAGCACCCCTGAGGCACGTCTTCAGTCGAGGTCGGGCGGGGGCCAGGCCGGATCGCACTGGCGGAGGAAGAGCGCACAGCGCTCCTCCTCGTCGACCTCGCCGATGCGCGCCGCGGCCCGCTCCAGACCGTGCAGTGCCCGCAGGAAGCCCCGGTTCTCAGGGTGCGACCAGCGGACGTAGCCGCTCCCCCGCCAGCCGCTTGCCCGGAGGCGATCGAGGCCACGGTGGTAGCCGACCCGGAACGCGGCGTAGGACTCCACGTCGTCTCGGCCGAGCTGGCCCAGCCGGGCCCAGGCGTCGAGGAACCGCGGGTTGGCGGCCACCACCTGGGCCACCGCCGCCCGTCGTTCGGCCTCGGGACGCTCGAGGGCGTCGGCCAGCGCGGCCAGCACGCCGGGCGGCTCGGGCTCGAGCACGGTCTCGGGCGGGCCGGAGGGCGTGAGGTGCACGGGTCGGTCGCTCATGGTCCGCGAGGCTAGGCCCGCGCTCCCCACCGCCCCCGGAACGCGAAGCGACCGGGCCCGAGGGCCCGGTCGCTTCGAGGTCGTTCCCCCCGTGCTGGGGGAAGCGAGGCTTGGCTCAGGCGCCGATCGAGGAGCCGACCGTGGTGAACTTCGACGAGGCGCTCTTGCCCAGGAAGCTCACGGCCACGATGCACACGACGGCGATCAGGGCCACGAGGAGGGCGTACTCCACGAGGGAGGCGCCACGCTCGTCATCGGCGAAGCGGGCACGGAGGTAGGCGGCGAGAAGCTCGTACTGCTTGATCATTGGGGTGATCTCCTTGTTGTGATGTGGTCACCCCAGTACCGGGGTGGGTACTTCCTGTCCCCACATCGATCGGCGCCACCCGCCCCACCCTGAATAGGTCGAACGGACCTACTTGGGTCCGGGCGTCCGCCCTGCTCAGGCCCGGGAACGGGCGCGTCGCACGAGGTCGGCCACCGCCGCCGGCTGGCCCAGGTGCGCGCCGTGGTCGGCTCCCTCGAGCAGGGCCAGCTCGGCGCCCGGAACCGCGGCGGCGAGCTCCTCGGCCGCCCGCCGGTGCCACCAGCTCGTCTCGGTGCCGGCGGCCACCACGAGCGGGGTGGCGATGGCGGCGGGATCGAACCGGGCCTCCACGGAGTCGACGCTGGCCAGGTCGGCGAGCAGCGCCGGCCCCTCGGCCCGCCGCTCGGCGCGGGTCCGGGCCGGTAGGCGCTCCCAGATCCGGTCGCCCACCATCCGTCGCATGAAGCGCTCGGCCTCGTCGGCGGGGTCGAGCGGCGCCCGGTCCGGTCTCCGCCGAGGCCACCAGTCGAGCCACGGCATCGGGGGCTCGTAGGCGAGCAGCGCGCGCACCCGCTGGGGCTCGCGTGAGGCGGCCAGGATGGCGATCACCGCTCCGACGGAGTGCCCGAACACGACCGAGGGCGTGGGTCCGATCACCTGCAGCAGGTCGTCGACGTGGCGCTCGATCGGCGCCGGTCCGGCCTCGATCGAGCGGCCGTAGCCCCGGCGGTCGTAGAGCACCACCGACAGGTCGGCGAGCTGACGAGCAACCCGACCGAACGACGAGGCCCGGTCGAGACCGCCGTGCACGACCACCACCGGGAGGCGGCCGTCGGGCTCGCCGTAGCGCACGACGTGCAGCCCGTGCTCGGTGGTGCGGACGAAGCTCACCGGGCACCGGGACGGGGCTGGGGACGGGTCCTCACGGTTCCGACCCTATTTGGGCCGGGCGCGCCGTCGGCTCGTCCCGAGGGTCGCGTCGCTCCCCTACGCTCCCCCGCCGTGGAGCTCTGGTTGATCCGACACGCCCTGCCCGTGCGCATCGACGGTGGCACAGGACCGGCCGACCCGCCGCTGTCGGAGGAGGGCATCCGGCAGGCCGACCAGCTGGCCGCCTGGTGGGCTCCCCACGGCGTCGACCACGTGTACGCGAGCCCGCTGCGGCGGGCCCAGGAGACGGCTGCACCCCTGGCCGATGCGGCCGGCGCCCAGGTGTCGACGGTGTCCGAGCTCACCGAGTTCGACGCCCACCTGCCGAGCTACGTGCCCATGGAGGAGCTCCGGGCCGACCCGGTGGCATGGCAGGAGGCCGTCGACGCGTGGATCTCGCCGGAGGCCGAGGCCGAGCGGCAGGCGTTCCGGCGCAAGGTGGTGGTCGCCATCGACCAGATCGTGGAGGCGCACCGCGGCGAGCGCGTGGCGGTGGTGTGCCACGGCGGCGTGATCAACGCCTTCATCACCCAGGTCCTGCACCTGCCCGGCACGATCTTCTTCGAGCCGGCGTACACGAGCGTGAGCCGTGTGATCTCGGGTGACACCCACCGCCAGCTGGTCTCGCTCAACGAGGCGCCCCACCTCGGCGCGCTCGTGGTGCCCGCCACCGCCCGCTGAGGCACCCGCGCTCAGTTGAGGCGCGCCCGCAGGCGAGCGGCGTGGGCGGAGGCCTCCTCGCCCGCCGCACCCGGGACCTCGGCGGCCTCCGCCTCCCATACCGCCGCTGCCTCGTGGACCCGGCCCACCGCGGCCAGGGCGCCCGCCAGCTGCGCCCGTTCGGCGGGTCCGACACCGGGGATCTGGGCCCGCAGCAGCAGGGCGCGCACCAGGCCGCGCCCGTCGCCGGTGGCCCGGTGGATGCCCACCAGGTTGCCGAGCAGGCGGGCCAGGACCGCCGGGTCGGGGGTGGCCCGGAGGAAGCGGGGGTCGAACGGGGCGTGGCGCCCGTGGATGCCCGCGAACCGGGCTCGCGCACCCGCGGCGTCGAGCCAGCGACCACCGTCGAACACGTCGCACCAGCGCCGGGGCGGGTCTCCGTCGCCCACCAGCACGTGCCCGGGCATGCCCACCGCCGCCGCCGGCACCTGCCGGCGGCGGGCCACGTCGACGGTGATCACCGCCAGCGTGACCGGGATGCCGCGCCGGCGCTCGAGCACGGCGGGCAGGAGCGAGTTCAGCGGTGAGTAGTAGGCGGCGCGGTCGCCGTGGAGCCCCACGGTGCCCACCAGGTGGGCGACCACGTCGTCGAGGGTCGGGGCGCGGCCCGGGACCCCGTCGGCCAGCTCGGCGAGCCGGGCGATCCCCTCCTCCACCGGCTGCGGGTGGCCCAACACGGCCGCGACCACCAGGGCGGCCTCGCCGACCGGGAGCGGGCGGAGCCGCACCAGCTCACCGAAGCGCGCGAGCAGCTCGGCCTCGTCCAGGGTCATCGAGACGCCGTCGTTCAGCGGGCGATGACCACGAGGCGCTCGTGGGTCATCTCCCGGACGGCGTAGTGCGGGCCTTCCTTGGTGTTGCCGCTGTCGCCCACGCCGCCGTAGGGCATCTGATCGGTGCGGAACGTCGGGACCTCGTTCACCAGCACGCCGCCGAAGTCCAGCTCGCTCGCCGCCCGCAGGGCCGCGTCGAGGTCCTTGGTGAAGATGGCCGCCTGGAGCCCGTACCGGGTGTCGTTGGCCAGGCCGAGGGCCTCGTCGAGCTCGTCGAAGGCGGCGATGCCCACCACGGGCCCGAACACCTCGTTCGCGCTCACCTCCATGGTGGGCAGGATCCCGCTCAGCACCGTGGGGGCGAGCAGGCGGTCACGCTGCTCGCCGCCCGCCGCCACCTGTGCGCCCTCGCGCACGGCGTCGTCGATCCACGCCTTGACCCGGGCGGTCTCGCCGGGGCTGATGAGCGCCGAGACGTCGGTGGCCTCGTCGAGCGGGTCCCCCACCACGAGGGCCTCCACCTTGGCCACGAGCGCGGCGGTGAAGTCCTCGACCACGCTGCGGTGGACGTAGACGCGCTGGGTGGAGATGCAGGACTGCCCGGCGTGGCTGTAGCCGGCCACCGAGACCTTGGCCGCCGCCGCCGCCCAGTCGCCGGAGGCGTCGATGATCAGCGGTGCGTTGTTGCCCAGCTCCAGGCCGACCTTCTTGCGCGCCGCCTTGGCCGCGATCCCCCACCCCACCTCGGGCGAGCCGGTGAAGGTGACCACCGCGACGTCGGGGTGCTCCACCAGCGGATCGCCCACGGTGCCCCCGGAGCCGGTGACCACGTTCACCCACCCCGGAGGCAGACCGCACTCGTCCATCAGGATCTCGTGCAGGCGGATGGCCGACATCGGGGTCTGGCTCGCCGGCTTCAGCACCACCGCGCACCCGGCGGCGATGGCCGGTGCCAGCTTGTGCGCCACCAGGTTCAGCGGGAAGTTGAACGGGGAGATGGCCGCCACCACCCCGCGCGGCACGCGCAGCGTGAAGGCGAGCTTCCCGTCGCCCGGCTGGGCGCCGTCCATCGGGACGACCTCGCCGGTGAGGGTGCGCGCCTCGATGGCGGCCGACTGGAACGTGAGCACCGCGCGCTCGGCCTCGGTGCGCGCCGTGCGGATCGGCTTGGCGGCCTCCTCCGCGATGAGGTGGGCCAGCTCGTCGCGGTGGGCGGCCACCGCGTCGGCGGCGGCGTCGAGGATCGCGGCCCGCCGCCACGGCGGCAGCGGCTCGGCCATGGCCGCACGTGCGGCGGCCACCGCCCGGTCCACGTGCTCGGGGCCGCACACCGGGATGCGGGCCACCTCGTGGCCGTCGTAGGGCGAGAGGACCACCGTGGACTCGGCGGTGGTGACCTCGGATCCGCCGATCCGGACGGGGTGTTGCTCGGGCATCTGGAGCTCCTGGTCGCGACGTGGGCCACACGGCCCGCCGCCCAGTATCCCCGGTACCCTGCCCCCGTGCCGTCCAGCCCGTGGCCCTTCCTCGACCACCCGGGACCGCTCCCGTTCGCGCACCGCGGCGGCGCGGGCGACTGGCCCGAGAACACCATGCCGGCGTTCGCCGGCGCGGTGGCGGCCGG
>JAHBSN010000209.1 GCA_019639095.1 Actinomycetota bacterium | reverse complement strand
GACCGTGCTCGTCGGCCACCGCTGCCGACACGAGGGCGCCTACCACGAGGTCGTCGACCACCGCCGGATCGGCGGTGGCGCCCATGCCCTGGGCGATCAGCGCCAGCCGGGCGAGGATCTCCCACTCGTCGGGCTGGCCGTCGTCGGGGGGCAGCACCGGCGGGGACCACTTCGCCACGTTGCGGATGGAGAGCTGGGTGAACGCCAGGTCGTAGTGCGACTTCTGGAGGGCGCTCGGCGGAGGCAGCACCACGTGGGCGTGCCGGGTGGTCTCGTTCACGTAGATGTCGACGGCGACGTAGCAGTCGAGCTGGTCCAGGGCGGCGTCCAGGCGGCCCGAGTTGGGCGTGGACAGCACGGGGTTGCCGGCCACGGTCACGAGGGCTCGCACCTGGCCCTCGCCCGGCGTGTCGATCTCCTCGGCCAGGCACGCCACCGGCAGCTCGCCCAGGCTCTCCGCGAGGCCGCGAACCCGGCTCCGGTGGCGGCCGACCCGCAGGCCCCGCCCGACGCGATCGGCGCCGCGGGTGTTGGCGGCGCCGGCCGCCGCCTTGGGGAACATGGCCCCGCCGGGCCGGTCGAGGTTGCCGGTGACCAGGTTGACCACGTCCACCAGCCAGCTGGCCAGCGTGCCGAACTCGGCCGTGGTGGTGCCCATCCGGCCATAGACCACCGCGGTGGGGGCGTCGGCCAGCTCGCCGGCGAGGCGCCGGATGTCGTCGGCGTCGAGGCCGACCACGGACGCCACCGCGTCGGCGGTGAACGGGGCCAGCGCGGCCAGCACCTCCGGCAGGCCGCGCACCCACTCCCCCGCCGGGCCGCCGTCGACGCGGCCGGCCTCGGCCAAGGTGGTGACCACGGCCGCCAGCAGGAGCGCATCGGTGCCGGGGCGGATCGGCAGGTGCCAGTCGGCCTCCTCCGCGGTCCGGCTGCGGCGGGGATCGACCACCACCACCTTGCCGCCCCGCGCCCGGATCGCCTCGATGCGCCCCGGCCAGTCGGGTGCGGTGGCGAGGCTGCCGTTGGAGGCATAGGGGTTGGCGCCCAGGATGAGCAGGTAGTCGGTGCGATCGAGGTCGGGAACGGCCACCGTGAGGCCGCTGCCGAAGAGCCAGGCCGTGGCCAGCTCCTTGGGTCGCTGGTCCACGGTGCTGGCCGAGAACAGGTTGCGGGTGCCGAGGGCCCGCAGGAGCGGCTTGAGGTAGAGCAGCCCGGAGAGGTTGTGGGCGTTGGGGTTCCCGACGTAGGCGGCCACGGCGTCGCGGCCGTGGGCCTCCACCACCGGCACCAGCAGGCGCTCCACCTCGGCGAAGGCCTCCTGCCAGGACACCTCGACGAGCTCCCCGTCGCGCCGCACGAGGGGGGCGCGGAGGCGATCGGGGTCGTCGTGGAGCTGGCGCAGGGTGGAGCCCTTCGGGCAGATGAAGCCCTGGGAGAAGGGGTCGTCGCGGTCGCCGCGGATGCGGGTGACGGCGCCGTCGACGACCGTGAGCTCGAGGCCGCAGGTGGCCTCGCAGAGGGGGCAGGTCCGGTAGGTGGTGCGCTCGGTCGACGACATGGCGCCATGCTGCCAGGGCCACCGGTACGGTGCTCGCCGTGCGCCAGCTGCTGCCCGAGCCCGCCGAGGTCGACCCGGGCGTGGCCCACGCCGCGGCCGCCCGCCCCGCCCCACCCGAGCGCCCGTGGGTCCTGCTCAACATGGTGGCCAGCGTCGACGGCGCCACGGCGATCGACGGGGTGTCGGGCGGCCTCGGTGGCCCAGCCGACAAGACCGTCTTCCGCGCCATCCGGGCCGTGGCCGACGTGATCGTGGTGGCGGCCGGCACGGCCCGGGCCGAGGGCTACGGGCCGCCCCGCACCGCCCCCGCCGACCAGGAGGCCCGCCGGGCCCGAGGCCAGCAGGCCTTCCCGCGCTTGGCCCTGGTGAGCCGGTCGCTCGACCTCGATCCGACCAGCCCGATGTTCGCCGAGGCGCCCGAGCCGCCGCTGGTGTTCACCGTGGCGGGCGCCGCGCCGGACCGCCACCGTGCCGTCGAGGCGGTGGCGGAGGTGGTGGTGCTGCCCGGCGACGGCGTCGACCCCGTCGAGCTGCTCGCCGACCTCCACCAGCGCGGGTGTCGGGTGGTGCTGGCCGAGGGCGGGCCGTCGCTCAACGCGCAGCTGGTGGCGGCGGGCGTGGTGGACGAGGTCGATCTGTCGCTGTCGCCCATGCTCGTGGGCGGCACCAGCTCGCGGGTGGCCATCGGCGGGGTCGAGCGACCCGCCGACCTCGCCCTCGCGCACCTGTGGGAGGCCGACGGCCTCCTGTTCGCCCGCTACGTCCGCGCCTGAGGGAGGCGTGCTGCGCGGTCCTGCGGGCGCCGCCGGTCAGTGGCGCTTGGGCTCGGTGGCCTTGATCAGCGCGGAGTGCGTGAGCTCGGTGAGCTCGCGCTCGAAGTCGGCGAGGTCGTCGAACTCCTTGTAGACGCTGGCGAACCGCACGGCGGCCACGACGTCGAGGTCTCGCAGCCGCTCGAGCACCGCCCGCCCGACCTCGCTGGAGGGCACGTCGCCCCCCTCCAACCGGAGGGACTCCTCGACGGCGGTGGTGAGCTCCTCGAGCTGCTGGGGCTCCACCGGACGCGCCTTGGTGGCGGCCTCGAGGCCGGCGATCACCTTCGCCCGATCGAACGGCTCCCGGCCGCCGGAGCGCTTGACCACCACGAGGGGCACCTCCTCGAGGCGCTCGAAGGTGGTGAAGCGGTGCTGGCAGGCCAGGCAGGCTCGTCGACGACGGATGGCCCCGCCGTCCTCGGACTGGCGCGAATCGACCACCTTGTCATCGAATCCACCGCAGGCCGGACAGCGCACGGAGCGACGCTACCGCGCCCCGATCCCGGCACCCCGCCGGGTTCAGATCAGACAGGCACGACGACGGGTTCAGATCAGGCAGGCACGACGAGCCGGTCGCCGGCGGCGATGGCCGCACCGCCGTTGGCCGCGGCCAGGCGATCCACGAGCGGCCGGACGTCCCCGGTGGGCTGGAGCCGGCGGGCGATCGACCAGAGCGTGTCCCCCGGGGCCACCACCACGGTGCGGCCGGAGGCGGTGGCGGGGGCCTCGGCGGTGGCGGGCGCCGGCGCCAGCCCGGCGAGCGCGCCCCGGCCCACGGCGAGGGTGGCGACCACGAGGAGCACCACGGCGACGAGGGCGGCGGCGACGGCGACCGGCGCCGGGCCGGTGCGGGTGGGGGCGGTGGAGCGACCGCCCGGGATCAGCCGGAGGTCCGGCCGGGTGGGGGCGGCGGGGCGGGGGAAGCGCTGGGGTTCGAGTATGGCAGCCATGGGTGCATGCTCCGCAGGGGGGGTGACAACGAGATCGGTTCCGAACGCCCGTTCCACGAACGCCTGTTCGGCGTTCGCAGCATAGCCACGAACACCCGTTCTGCGTCAACCCCGAAACGAACAGATGTTTGCCCGAACACCTGCGCGATGCTACGGTTGCGATCGACCACCTGTTCGCCCCACTGCTCGCCCGTCCGGGCGACCGACCCGGGAGGCCCCATGGCCGATCAGACGCTCACCGACCGCCAACGGCAGATCCTCGAGTGCATCGACAGCGCCATGCGCGAGCGCGGCTACCCGCCGTCGGTGCGCGAGATCGGCGAGGCGGTCGGCCTCGGCTCGCCCTCCACGGTCCACTCCCACCTGTCCACGCTCCAGCGCCTGGGCTACCTGCGCCGGGATCCCACCAAGCCCCGCGCCATCGAGGTGCGCTGGGACTCCGCGTCGGGCGCCGCCGTCGAGCGTCGGCCCGTGCGCCACGTCCCCCTGGTGGGCGAGGTGGCCGCCGGCACCGACGTGCTGGCCCAGGAGAACGTCGAGGAGGTGGTGCCGGTCCCGGCCGACCTCACCGGAGACGGCGAGCTGTTCATGCTCCGGGTGCGGGGCGACTCGATGATCGACGCGGGCATCCTGGATGGGGACCTCGTGGTCGCCCGCTCGCAGTCCGAGGCCAAGCGGGGCGAGATCGTCATCGCCGGCATCCCAGGCGAGGAGGCCACCGTGAAGACGTTCGACCGACAAGGCGACAAGGTCGTGCTGGTGCCGGCCAACCCTCGGCTCGAGCCCATGGTGTTCCCGCCCGAGGAGGTCCAGATCTTCGGTCGGGTCGTCACCGTGATGCGCCGCCTCTGAGGCCGTCGGGGTTTCGGTCGGTCGTCGGTACCGTGGGCTCGCCGCCCCGCTCCGCCCGATCGTCAGGAACCCCACATGTCCGAAACCTCTTCTACGCGCGCGGCCCACTTCTGGTTCGACCCCCTCTGTCCGTGGGCCTGGATGGCCTCCCGCTGGATCCTGGAGGTCGCCCGCGTCCGCCCGGTGGAACCCGTGTTCCACGTGATGAGCCTCGCGGTCCTGAACGAGGGTCGTGATCTCGACGAGGGCTACCGCTCCTTGATGGACCGCGCGTGGGGGCCGGTGCGGGTGTGCATCGCCGCCGAGGCGCAGCACGGCCGCGAGGTCCTCGAACCGCTCTACACGGCCCTCGGCACGCGCATCCACCCCGAGAAGCGCGAGGTCGACCACCAGCTGATCGTCGAGGCACTCGAGGAGGTCGGGCTCCCGGCCGAGCTGGCTGATGCGGCCACGTCCACCGACTGGGACGAGCGCCTGCGGGTGTCGCACCACGAGGGCATGGACCGCGTCGGGCTCGACGTCGGCACCCCGGTCATCTCGGTGGAAGACGTGTCCTTCTTCGGCCCGGTGGTCACCCCGGCCCCCAAGGGCGAGGAGGCCGGACGGCTGTGGGACGGCGTGGTGCTCGTGGCCGCCACGCCGGGCTTCTACGAGCTCAAGCGCACCCGCACCGAGGATCCGATCTTCGTCTGAGCCGCCTCAGCCCTCGGGCGGCGGCTCGGCGTCCACCAACGCCGCGGCGGCCCCGGCCACCGTGGCGTCGAGGTCGAGGCCGGCCAGGTGGCGCACGGTGAGCGTCGCCTGGGCCCGGCCCAGCCACACCACCACGTGCTCGTAGGCGGTGACCGCCTCGTGCTCGGCGGCCTCGGTGTGGTCCTCCACCCGCAGCCAGTCCACCCGGGCGCCCACGGCCCCGGCCGGGTCGAGCGCCGGGGGCCGGTCGGCGGGCGGCACCCACGTCGCCTCCACCCACCCCGGCTGGCGCCCGCGCTCGCGCCAGCGGGCCCGCCACGTGTCCTCCAAGGCCGACTCGCCCGTGGCGGCCCAGGCGGCGCGGTGCGTCGCGTCGTCGGCCGACCGGAACACCTCCATCCGCAGCACCGCCAGCACCGCGTCGTGGCGTCGACGCCACGCCCGCCCCTCGTCGAGGGCCACGAGCTCCCGCTCGGCGCGCGCCGCCAGCACGGCGTCGGCCGCCGGCCCGGCCACCGGCTCGGCCCGCTCGACGTTGTTGAGCATGGGCACCTCCAGCCAACCCCGTCCGAGGGCACGGCGTGGCAGGGCCACGTCCTCGGCCCACGCCTGGTCCAGGGGATCCCACCAGCGGGCCTCGCCGGCCGGACCCCGGCGACGCTCAACCGCGTGGCGCCCCGCGGGACCAGGCCGACGCCGGCCCCGGCCGGACGGGCCGGTCACGGACCGGTGCGCAGCAGCTCGTCGAGGGCGGCGAAGCAGCGATCGATGGGCGGCCGAGCCACCCGCTCGTCGGCCCGGTGGGCGATGGTGGCGTCGCCGGGGCCGAAGTTGGCCGCCGGGATGCCGCGCTCGGCGAACCGGGCCACATCGGTCCACCCCAGCTTGGCGGCCACCGGCAGGTCGTTGCGCTCGATGAGGGCGGCGAGCACGGGGTGGTCGAGCGCGGGAGCGGCCGCCGAGGCGCGGTCCACCAGCTCCACGGTGTCGCCCTCGTCGAGGAAGGGGGCGAGCAGCTCGCGCACCGCCGCCTCCGCCTCGTCGGCGGACCGGTCCGGGGCGAACCGGTGGTTGAGGGTGAGCGTGGCGAGGTCGGGCACGACGTTGGCCGCCACCCCGCCGCCCACGGCCACCGCCTGGAGGCTCTCGCGGAAGCGGCACCCGTCGATCACGGGCTCGCGCGTGGGATGCGCCTCCACCGCGGCGAGCACGCGTCCGAGCCGGTGGATCGCGTTGCGGCCCATCCACGGTCGGGCGGTGTGGGCCCGCTCCCCCCGGAGCGTGATCTCGAGCCGCAGCGTGCCCTGGCAGCCGGCCTCGATCGTGGCGTCGGTGGGTTCGCCGAGGAGGGCGACATCGGCCTCGAGCAGGTCGGGGCGGTCCCGGAAGAGGTGGCCGAGCCCGTTGTGCACCGCCGCCACCTCCTCGCCGGCGTAGAAGACGTAGGTCACGTCGACGGCGGGGGCATCGACGGTCCTTGCGAGCTCGAGCATCACGGCCAGCCCGGCCTTCATGTCGGTGGCCCCGACGCCCCAGAGGACGTCGGCCTCAATGCGCGCCTCGGCGTTGCCGTTCACCGGGACGGTGTCGGTGTGGCCGGCCAGCAGGACCCGGGTGGCCCTCCCGAGCTCCGTGCGGGCAACCAGGTTGAGGCCCACCCGCTCGACGCGCAGCCAGGCACAGCCGCGCAGCTCGCCCTCCAGCCAGTCGACCAAGGGCTCCTCCTCGTGGCTCACCGACGGGATGGCAACGAGGTCGCGCGTCAGCTCCAGGAGGTCGGTCACGAGATCGGCCCGTCGGACGGATCGGTCCACGAGGTCCGTTCCGGCGGCGCGGGCGGCGGCACCCACCCGGGTGGAGGCGGCGGGTCGGCGGCCGGGGGCGGGGTCCACGGCTGGGGCGCCTGGGCCCCGGGGCTCCCGCCCGGGGGGCTCCAGGGCTGCGGCGCGGTTGGCCCGGGCGATCCGCTCGGCGGGCTCCACGGCTGACCGCCCGGCGGCGCCCACGGCTGGGGCTGAGGCGCACCCCAGCTGCCCGCCGGCGGTCCGCCCC
>JAHBSN010000208.1 GCA_019639095.1 Actinomycetota bacterium | reverse complement strand
TCCGGGCTCGCGGCCCGGTGGCGGGCCTGCTGGCCTACGCCTTCGTGCTTGGGGTGGCCCTCACCGCCGGTTCGGGGGTGCCGTTCGAGCCGCTGAACGCCTACGCCCCGATCCTGCCGCTCGCGGCCACGCTCGTGCTCGCCTGGGCCGTGGCCAGCGGCGTCGACGACGCCCTCGCCCCCACCGTGGTCGTCGCCAGCGTGTGCCTCCAGGGGTACCTGCCGTTGGCGCCCACCGCCGCCGTGGCGGTGCTGATCGCCGCCACGTGCGCCGTCGTCCCGACCCTGCGACCGACGGCCTCGCCGCGCCTGCCCCGACGGGCCTGGGTGACCACGGTGGTCGTCGGCCTGCTGGTGTGGTCGGGGCCGATCCTCGATGCCGTGGCCAACCGCGGCGGCAACGTGTGGCGGCTGGCCACGCTGGACCAGGCGGGCGCGCCCACGGTGGGGCCGGAGGGCGCCTGGCGGGCGCTGCTGCGCCTCACCAGCCTGCCGCCGGCGTGGCTCGAGCCGGTGCCCTTCCGCGCCGACGACGCCGGCACGTTCGTGTCGGGCGGCAACGCGTCGGGCGTGGCGGTGCTCGTGGCGGCCGTGGCGGTGGTCGCCTGGCGGTGGCGGCGCTGGGACGTCGGCGTGCGCCGGATCGTGCTGCTTGCCGGCGCGGCGCTGGCCACGGCGTCGGGCACGTTGTCGCGGCTGCCCACCGAGTTCGTGTTCGAGTACCAGGTGGGGTGGGTCTCGGTGACCGGGGCGTTCGCGGCGCTCGCCGTGGCCGTCGCCGTCACCGCCGAGGCCGACGGACCGCCTCGCCGGCTGGTGGCCCTGCGACCGGTGGCCGGTGGCGCGCTGCTCGCCGGCACCGTGGCCCTGCTCGTGGTGCTCGCCTGGCCGGGCGAGCTGTCGCGCTACTCGAGCGTGGCCGCCGGGTCCCAGCGCGCCGCCGGGGCGCTGGAGGGCGAGCTCGGCGCCGGGCCTCGACCCGGCCGACCGATCGCGGTCTTCGCCGACGGCCGTTCCTGGGAGCAGGTGATCGCCAACAGCGTGGCCATGGCCCTCGAGGACCGGGGACGCGACATCCGCGTGTCGCCGCTGATCGGCGAGCACTGGGGCACGTGGCGGCTGGCCCGGCAGGCCCCCGACGACCCGGTGCTGATCGTCAGCGACGGCTGGTCGCCGGGGGTGCCGGCGGTGGGCCGGCGCATCGCCCGCGTGGAGCCCGACGGCTGGGATGGCGGGGTGCACGCCGATCGCACCGCCGCGCGGGTGGCCGCCTGGGCGCGCGAGCACGGGCCGGTCACCGTCCGCCCCGGCCTGGGGGGCCTGCTGCGGTCGGTGGTGGCCGGCTGGGTGCCCGAGCTGCCCTGCGCCGACCTCGCCGCGCTGATGGAGGGCCGGGTCCCGCTCGACGGCCTCCCCGACGGCGCCATCGCCGAGCTCTACCTCGAGGGCGTGGTGTCCACCCCGGCGCTCCCCCGCCACCTCGAGGACGCCGTCATCCGCGACCTCGTGGCCACGCCCACGGAGGTGTGGCTGGCCGATGCCGCCGAGGCCCGGGCCGGCATCGACGGTCCGCTGGCCGGCCGCTGCACCTGACCCCGCTCGCGGCTCAGGGCACCACCGACCACTCGGTGTCGACCTGGACGCCCACCACGTCGTCGGCCCGGCCCCGGATGCGCAGCGGGCGCCGAGCCTCGCTCAGGATCTCGCCCGAGAGCTGGTGCACCGCGATGACCACGACGTCGATCTGGCCGGGACGGATCGACGCCGCCCGCACCGTGGCGTGGAGCAGCCACCGGCCGGCGTCGTCGAAGAGGTGCTGGCCGTGGGAGATGGGCTCGGCGGCGATGGCGCGGTCGAACACCTCGTTGGCGGTGCCCGACCGCACCCAATCGGGGGTGAACGGCTCGGCGAGGCAGAGGTCGATGCGCACGTCGCCGACCGCGCCCGTGGTCTCGAGCAGGGCGGTCACGGTGATCTCCTCGTGCGGCGCCACCGACCGGGGCGACACCTGCAGCTCGCTGAGGCGGACCGAGGACTCCTCGGCGCCCTCGTGGAGCCCGAGGGGATCGGCCTGCTCGAGGTCGGTGCCGCCGAAGCGGTCCACCACCTCCTGGGCCGGACCGGCGTCCACCAGGCGGCCGTCGGCCAGCAGCGCGGCCCGCTCGCACACCTCGGCCACGAGGTGGAGGTCGTGGGAGACCAGGACGATGGTGGTTCCGCCCTTGTTGATCCACTCCATGCGCTCGATGGCGCGCTCGCGGAACTCCGCGTCGCCCACCGACAGCATCTCGTCCACCAGCAGGATGTCGGTGGGCACGTGGGTGGCGAGGGCGAACCCGAGGCGGGCCTTCATGCCGGTGGAGTAGTGCTTCACCGGCTCCGACATGGCGTGGCGGATCCCCGAGAAGTCGACGATGTCGTCGTAGCGCTCGGCGAGCTCCTCGGCGTCGAGGCCGAGGAGCTGGCCGGCGAGCAGGATGTTCTCGTCGCCGGTGAGGTCGGGGTGGAAGCCGACCCCGAGCTCGATCATCGAGACGACCTTGCCCGCCACCTCCAGGGTGCCGTGCTGGCCCCGCGTGATCCCCGCGATCACCTTCAGCAGGGTGGACTTGCCGGCACCGTTGGGGCCGATGAGGCCCACGAAGCTCCCCGGGGCGACGTCGAGCGTGACCCGATCGAGCGCCAGCGGGCCGGCCGGCTGGAGCGGGAAGGGCATCGCCCGGCGCAGGCGGTGCCGGTGCGGATCGTCGAAGCGCTTGGTGAAGTCGCGCACCCGGATGGCGGCCTCCTCGAGCGTCTCGGTCTCGAGCGGCGGGGGCGTCACGTGGGGACCGGCCGGCTCCCAGCTGAACGCCAGGGCGATGCGCAGGTTGGGCTTGCGCCGGTCCTCGCCGGCCAGGTTGAACAGGGCGCTCGTCCGGTCGAGCACCTTGTTGCCCGAGAGCAGGGCGATCGACACGCCGAACTCGCCCCGACCCACGGCCATGATCTCGTCGGTGACCCCGCGGAGGGTGACCGACGACCCGACCCCGGCGGGGAGCGGCTGGCGGTCCGTGGCCCACGGCCCGAACGACGGAAGCGTGAGCGACGTCTCGAGCTGCAGGTCGTCGCGGTGGCCCCCGAGGGCGAGGTCGACCTCCACGCTCAGGCGGTCGCCGGTCTCGATGGTGGGGTTCAGCACCCGCAGGGCCGTCACCTCGGCGCCTCCCAGGGTGGGAACCGTCGACTCCGTGGCGCGCAGCTGGCCGATGGAGGCCAGGTAGGTGGGGACCACCTCGCCCGGGTCGCCGTCGTCGATGATCCGGCCGTTCTCCATCACCACGGCCCGCTCGCACAGCTGGGTCACCAGCCAGAGGTCGTGGGTGACGAACAGCAGCGTGGCGCCCTCGCCGAGCATCGTGCGGATGCGGTCGAGGCAGCGGATCTGGAACTCGCGGTCGCCCACCGAGATGGCCTCGTCCACCGCCAGCACGTCGGCGTTGCTGTGGGTGGCCACCGAGAACCCGAGGCGGGCGGCCATGCCCGTGGAGTAGTGCTTCAGCGGCTGGGCGAGCGCGTCGCCGAGCCCCGAGAACTCCGCCACCTCGGCGGAGAAGCGGGCGGTCCGCCCGGTGGGGATGCCGCGCAGCGCCGCCGCCAGGCGGAGGTTCTCCCAACCGGTGAGGTCGGGGGGCAGGCCCACGCCGAGCTCGATGATGGCGGCGAGGCGACCGCCCACGCTGACCGACCCACGGGTGGGTGCCGAGATGCCCGCCAGGACCCGCAGCATGGTGGACTTGCCGGCCCCGTTGTGGCCCACGATGCCCACGGCCTGGCCCGGCGGCACGTGGAGGTCCACGCCGCGCAGGGCCATGGTGCCGTGCCCTTCCACCACCACCGGCTCGCCGCGCGGGCCAGGGATGGCCCGGCGCAGGCGAGGCGAGCCGAAGGGCTCGAACCACTTGTCGACGCCCGTGAAGTGGACGGCGCCGACCTCAGATGACATCGGCGATCCGGTGCTCCACGGCGCGCGCGTACCAGAGGGCCGCCACCAACGCGAGGCACCCAGCAGCAAGGTGGGCCAGGTACCACGGCCGGTCCGGCACCGCCCCGCGCAGCAGGGAGTCCCGCACGCCCTCGATGGCGGCGGCGAGCGGGTTGATCTCCACCAGCAGCGGGATGCCCTCGAGGAACCCGACGCCGTACACCACCGGGGTGGCGAAGAAGCCGATCTGCAGGGCCAGCCGGATGCCGTGGCCGACGTCTCGCACGAAGGCGTTGACCACCGCCATCACGATGCCGAGCGCCAGGGACCAGGTGACCAGGATCAGCAGCGGGATCACCACCGTGAACACCGCCATGGTGGGCCGGACGCCCTGCACGAGAGCGAGCACCACCAGCGTGGTGAGGCCGAAGGCGAGGTCGACGCCGGCGGCCGAGGTGGCCGCCATCGGGATCACCTCGCGCGGGAACCAGATCTTGCTCAGCACGTCGGCCGAGGAGACGAGCGAGGGCGCAGCGGTGTTGAGGCCCGACGCGAAGGCCTGCCAGATCACCAGGCCGGTCCACGCGAAGGTGAGGTAGGGCACGCCCTCGCCGGTCACGTTGGCGCTGTGGGTGAGGATCACGCCGTAGATGGCCAGCAGGCCGAGCGGCGTGACCACCGCCCAGAGCACGTTCAGGATGCTCTGCCGGTACCGGGTCTTGTGCTCGCGCACGACCCAGCGACGCAGGATGGGCCAGCTCACCCGAACCCGCTCGGTCAACGAGAGGTCGTTGGGCGACGTGGAGAGGGAGGACACGGCGGGAGTCTAGGGAGCCGCCGCTCCGGGGGACGCGTCGTCGGGCCCGATGGTCGGGTGTGTGGCGCCACCGGGCCGGAACGAGGGAAGATGGCGCGGTGGAGCCTGAGGGAGGAGCTCAACCGGCCGCGGCCGACGCGCCCGAGCAGGGCCCGCCGGACAGCTTCGCCGTGCGCATCGTCCGGGCGATCCTGGTCCGCCACCAGCGGCTCATCGCGCGGACGTCGCCCGGGGAGGCGGTCTGGCCCGCCGACGCGCTGCCGGGCCTCCGCGAGCTGGAGCAGTCCTGGGAGGACGTCCTCGCCGAGTACGACGAGCTCGAGCGGCAGCGCCAGCGCCTCGACGTCGAGGAGGTGGCGGGCATGGCCCTCGGCGTGGTGGGCCGCTGGGACGCCCACTTCCTGATCGAGCAGCGCAAGGTGCTCCCCGCCGCGGTGGGCCGCTGTCCGCGCACCCTCGGCCTCCTCGATGGCGTGGAGGACCTCCGCTGCGCCTACTTCTCGGTCATGGCCCCCCACACCCACCTGCTCCCCCACGCCGGGCCGAACCCCTCGATCCTGCGGGTGCACCTCACGCTCCGGACGCCCGAGCCCATCGGGTCGTCCACGCTCACCGTGGACGGCCAGGTCATCCCCCACCGCCCGGGCGAGCTGTTCGTGTTCGACGACACCTTCGAGCACGAGGTCGAGAACCGGGGCGACAGCGACCGGGCCACGCTCATGCTCGACGTCCGCCGGCCCATGCCGTGGTGGGTCCGGCCCATCGACGCCGTGGTGCAGCTGATCTTCCAGCTCCACCCGGTGCACCGGCAGGCCAACAAGCGCCTGACCGAGCTCGAGGAGGTCCACAATGGCTGACCAGGACGTGCTCGAGGGGGTGCAGGCGTCGCTCGATCGCCTCGGCTACGCCATCCTGCCCCTGCTCACCACCGACGAGGTGGCACGGCTGCGGGCGCAGTTCGACGAGCTCCACCCCACCCCCGGCGCCGGCTTCGAGACCGACTTCGAGCGCAGCGACGCCGGCTTCAAGGCCGGGGTCACCGAGACCACCCGGTGGGTCTGGGACCGGGTGGCGCCGCACCTCCCGGGGTACGAGCCGTTCATGGCCAGCTACCTCGTGAAGTGGCCCACCCCCGACAGCCACCTCGACCTCCACGCCGACTGGACCTACACCGACGAGAGGGTCCAGCCGAGCTTCGCGGCGTGGATCCCCCTGGTCGACACCGGTCCCGACCTGCCCAACGGCCCCCTCCTGGTGGTGCCCGGCAGCCACCGCCTGGTGCAGTCCTGGCGGGGCACGGCCACCCCGGCCTGGTACGAGGCCGGGCGGGAGGGGTTCCTGGCCGCCGCCGTGCCGGTGACGGCCCCCGCCGGCTGCGTCGTGCTGTTCGACAACCGGATCCTCCACCACTCGCCGCCCAACCTCGGCTCGGAGCCCCGGCCGGTGCTCGCTGGCGCGTTCGTGCCGATCGGGGCCACCCTGCTCCACGTGGTGGGCGACGGCGGCCCGATGGCCCGGGTGATCGAGGTGGAGCCCAGCTTCTTCGCCGCCCACAACCCGTCAGGGCTGCGCCTCGAGCGACCCGACGTCCCCGACGACGCCCTCGAGGTGCCGCTCGTCGACGGCTCCGTCGATCCGATCGGCCTGGCCGCCGACCACGGCATCGACGACGCCGGGTGCTTCCACGACGGCGAGCCCCGGCCGGGCGACCGGCGCTGGGACCAGCCCACCGGCCCGCTCGACCTCGACCGCCACCGGGCCCGGCTCGGCACCGCCCTCGACCTCTCGACCGTGCCGTGGGCCCCCACCACCGTGGACGCCGACCCCGACGCCCGCACGCAGCTCGTGCTGCTGGCCGGCGCCCGACCCACGCCGTCGGGGAGCGAGCTGCTCGGCAGCAGCGCCGCCTCGGGAGCCTGGTGGTCGCTGCGGCTGGTGCGCGTCCCGCCCGGCGCCACGGTCGACCTCGCACCCACCGGCACCGGACGTGCGGGCCAGGTGGCCGTCCTCGGCCTGGGGCCCGACGACCCCGCCCTGCTGGTGGAGGGCGCTTCAGGCTGGGCGTCGGTGGCCGGGGCGAGCGCGGTGCTGGTGCCCGACGAGGCGATCCGGGTGCGCAACCGGTCCTCGCACGAGGTGGCCGCGCTGGTGGGCGAGCCGCTTCCCCCGGCGGGCCGCCTGCCCGAGGGGCTGCACGCCCGGCTGCTGTGGCGCCGGGCCGGGAGGGACAGATGGCAACAGGCAG
>JAHBSN010000207.1 GCA_019639095.1 Actinomycetota bacterium | reverse complement strand
TCCGGCGGAGCGAGCCAATCTTCCAGGGATGCTTCGTCCCAGTCGTCGGGGCCGTAGACGGTGCCAGGCAAGGGCGTCATCAGGTGGGTGTCACCGCCGGTCACGAACGACGCGCTCGTCCGCTCCCAGGCCACGAGGCGGTCGTCGGCCTCGCCCTGGTCGCCGAACCCCCGGGCCGCGTCCCGAGCAGCCCGCAACCGGGTCTGGTCGGCGATCGACGTGGCCCACACCACCACCACCTCGTGCTGGTTGCCGAGCACCTCGTAGATGCCGGTGGCCCGGTGGCCGTACTCGCCCCACAGCGGAACCTGCTGGTCGACCACGGCAGCGAGGTAGTCGAGCGGGGTGCCGGGCCGGACCGTGAGCAGCTGGTGCACGAACAGCGTCCCCTTGATGCCCTGCGACGCGATCTCCGGCGTGCTCGGGCTGCCAGGCACGCCGCCGCAGAGCCGATCGAACCCACCGGTGCGCCACTTCGAGGCCTCGTCCCACCAGTCGCCGTAGAAGGCCTTGCGGCGCTTGAGGTTGAGGCGGTCGACGTTGGCCGCCCAGCCCTGCCAGCCGGCCTCGCCCACGTCCCAGATGTTGATCACCTGGGGCCAGCGGCCGCCGCCCACGGCGCACACGAAGAACGTGCCCTGCAGCGTGAGCATGTCGGGCATCACGTTGGTGGGCTCCTTGCGGGAGTGGTCCATGTAGTCGTACTGGCCCTGCCCGACGATGTCGATCACCTCGTGCAGGTACAGGTTCCGAGCGGCCATGTCCGCAACCTAGGTCGGGTCGGGGAGACTGGGCCGATGTCCGCCCCGCTCCCGCCGTTCCGCTTCGGCATCCAGTGCTCGTCCCCGCCCGACATCACCGCAACCTCGTGGCGCGCCCTCGCCCGCAAGGTGGAGGACCTCGGCTACTTCCGCCTCACCGTGTCGGACCACCTCGACGACCAGCTCGCCCCGGTGGCCGCCCTCACGTCGGCCGCCGACGCCACCAGCACGCTGCGGGTGGGCGCCCTCGTCTTCTGCAACGACTACCGCCACCCCGCCGTGCTGGCCAAGGAGGCGGCCACGCTCGACATCCTCTCCGAGGGTCGCTTCGAGCTGGGCATGGGCGCCGGCTGGATGACCACCGACTACCACCGCGCCGGCATCCCCATGGACCCGCCGTCGGTGCGCATCGCCCGGCTCGAGGAGGCGCTGCAGGTGGTGGATGGGCTGCTCTCGGATGGGCCCTGCCGCTTCTCGGGCGAGTTCTACGAGATCGACGGGCTGAACGGGTCGCCCAAGCCGGTGCAGCGCCCGCTGCCGATCCTCATCGGCGGCGGGGGTCGCAAGGTGCTCGAGCTGGCCGGCCGCCACGCCCACATCGTCGGCCTCAACCCGAAGCTGCCCCACGGCGTGATCGACGCCGCCGCGGGCCCCGACGGCACCGTGGCCGCCACCGAGCGCAAGATCGGTTGGATCCGCAACGCGGCCGGCGACCGCTTCGACGAGATCGAGCTGCACACCCGCATCCACCTCGCCCTCGTCACCGACGATCGCGCCGGCATGGCCGAGGCGCTGGCGCCGGCGTTCGGCCTCGCCCCCGCCGACGCCCTGGCCTCGCCCCACGCGCTGTGCGGGAACGTCGACGAGATCGTCGACGACCTGTTGGAGATGCGCGAGCACCTCGGCATCGCGTCGATCGGCCTGAGCCTCGACGCCCTCGACTCGTTCGCCCCGATCGTCGCCCGCCTCGCCGACGCGTGAGCGGCGACGACGCCTGACGGCGGCCGACTCGGCGTCGGCCAGCTCGGGTACCTCCCCCTCCATGCACGCCGACCACGCAGCCGGATCCCCCGAGCGCGGCGCCGACGACGCGAGCGGCGCCTACGTCCGCGACTCCGCCTACCTCACCGATCGCATCACCACCGACGGGCGAGACGGCTGGCCGGTGGAGCCCGGCCGCTACCGGCTGATCGCCGCTCGAGCGTGCCCGTGGGCCAACCGGGCGATCATCGTCCGACGGCTGCTGGGACTCGAGGACGCCATCTCGATGGGCCTCGCCGGGCCGATCCACCCCGAGCGCAGCTGGCGGTTCCACCTCGACCCCGGCAACGTCGACCCCGTGCTCGGCATCGAGTGGCTCCGCGACGCCTACGACGCACGCTTCCCCGACTACCCCAAGGGCGTGACCGTGCCGGCCGTGGTGGAGGTGGCGAGCGGCAAGGTGGTCACCAACGACTTCGCCCAGATCACCCTCGACCTGAGCACCGAGTGGACCGCCCACCACCGCGAGGGCGCGCCCGACCTCTTTCCCGAGGCCCACCGGGACGAGATCGACGACGTCATGGAGCTCGTCTACCGAGACGTCAACAACACCGTGTACGAGGCTGGCTTCGCCACGAGCCAGGCCGCCTACGAACGGGCCTACCAGCGGCTCTTCGACCGGCTCGACTGGCTCTCGGACCGGCTCGCCACGCGGCGATTCATCGTGGGCGACACCATCACCGAGGCCGACGTCCGCCTCTTCACCACCCTCGCCCGCTTCGACGCCGTCTACCACGGCCACTTCAAGTGCAACCGCAAGAAGCTCACCGAGCTGCCGGTGCTGTGGGCCTACGCCCGAGACCTGTTCCAGACACCCGGGTTCGGCGACACGATCGACTTCGTGCAGATCAAGCAGCACTACTACGTGGTCCACACGAGCGTGAACCCCACCCGGGTCGTGCCGGCCGGACCCGACCTCTCGGGTTGGCTCACCCCACACGGTCGGGAGGATCTCGGCGGACGCCCCTTCGGCGACGGCACCCCACCCGGCCCACCCGCGCCCGAGGAGCGGGTCGACCCCGCCCACACCCCGATGGCGTGAGCTCGGCGCCGCTGTCCGACGTGGAGCGCGCCGAGCTCCGTGCCCTGATGTCGACCGAGCGAGCGCGGCTCGTGGCGCAGTCGACCGCGCTACGGGAGACGTTCGACGAGCTTGTGGCCGCCGCCGACCTCGAACCGCCCGACGACGAGCACGACCCCGACGGCACCACCGCCTACGAGCGCGCCCAGGTCACCTCCATGCGCGAGGCGTTCGAGCGCGAGGTGGCGAGCATCGACGCCGCGCTCGCTGCGATCGATGCCGGCACCTACGGGAGGTGCGCCGTCTGCGACCGCCCGATCGGGTTCGAGCGCCTCGCGGCGGTGCTCGGCACCGGGCTCTGCATCACCTGCGCCGCCGGCCGCTGACCCATGTGAGGATGACGGGGTGCACGTGCTGATCCCGCTGCCCGACCACGACTTCGACGTGACCGAGGTGGCGGTGCCGTGGCGGCCGTTCACGATGCGCTTCCTGGAGGTGGCCGCATGACCAGTGTCCGGCGGACGTTCGCCACCATCGTCGCCGTGGCGCTGACCGTCGCGCTCGGGTCGTGCAGCTCGGACGGCAGCGACACCGCGTCAGCACCGCCGAAGCGGACGACGTCGACCACGCCGACCTCGACGAGCGCAACGTCGACCACCACGGCCAGCGTCGACGGCGGTGCCCCGGTCGAGGGCCCATCCGACGAGGTGGTGCTCACGTGCGACGGCACCACCGCCTCGATCTCGACCGAGCTGGTGGCCACGCAGCCCGACGGCGTGCACATCACGGTCCACAACACCTCGGGCGCCGAGGTGGCGCTGGACCTCGTGGACCGAGGTGACGTGATCGCGCCGGGAAGGACCGCCACCGTCCAGGACATCAAGCCCCGCGTGCAGGGGATCTCCTGCGGCTACGACCAGAACCGGACGATCGTGGGGGCGGGCTTCGTGGAGATCGTCGACCCCGCGGGCAACTGGATCGGCACCGACATCGACTGCACGAAGGTCCCGCTGACCGAGTGGGGCGGACCCATGGGCGAGGGCTCCACGCCAGAGGAGGCCGTCCGCTGGTGGGCCACCAATCGGCCCGAGGACCTCGTCGCCCCGATCGCCCCCGACGACGAGATCGCCGTGGTGGGCTACCCCGATGCCGAGGCGAAGCGCTACGTCTCCCGCCACGACGGGCACGACACCAACATCTTCCAGCTCACCCGAGACGGCGACACCTGGCACGCCCTCCCCCACGAGAACTGCCCGCGCTGACCTCGCCCCGCAGCGCGAGCATCGGCCGGTGGAGCGAGCAACGACGACGTGGGCGATCCGTCCGGAGCAGCACGCGGACCACGAGGAGATCGGGGACGTGGTGGCGGCGGCGTTCGGTTCCCGGGTGCAGCGCGACCTCGTCGACCGGATCCGGGCGTCCTCGACCTACATCCCGCACCTCGCGCTGGTGGCCGAGGTCGGCGGTGCGATCGTCGGTCACGTCATGGTCAGTGGGGCGATCCTGCGGAGCGAGGCAGGCGATCGGACGATCGCGATGCTGTCGCCGCTGGCGGTGGCGCCGGATCACCAGGGGGTCGGCATCGGCGGGGCGCTCGTCCGCACGGCGCTCCAGGCGGCCGACCGACGGGGCGAACCGCTCGTGGTGCTCGAGGGCAGCCCGAGGTACTACCCCCGCTTCGGGTTCGTGCCCGCCGTCCCGCACGGCATCCACATCGACCTGCCGTCGTGGGCATCCCCCGAGGCGGCGCAGGTCGCACTGCTCGGCTCGTACCGACCCGACGACCCGACCTTGCGCGGCCAGGTGGTCCACCCGCCCGCCTTCGACGGCCTGGACTAGCCGAGCTTCGAGCGGGAGTCCCTACCGCTGGGGGGCGGTGAGGGCGTCGGCGGGGACCGTGAGGGTGCCGCAGGTGACCTGGTGGAGCAGGTCGATGGCCTCGGCCTCCTCGGGGCGGTGGAAGGTGCCCGTGGTGGTGGCGCCGTTGCGGGCGTCGGTGCCGTCGAGCTCGATGATCGTGCGCGACCAGGCCACGTCGTCGCCCTCGTCCTTCGTCACGTCGAGCCCGACGAGGCGCCGCCCCTCGGCGGTGTCCACGCACCCGACGCCGGTTCCCACGTCGGTGAAGCCGAGGCCGAAGCGGTAGGTCTCCCCCTCGGGGTTGGTGACCGGGACGATGGCGCAGTCGACCACGGCATGGAGCTGGACGATGCGCCCGTCGTCGAAGAGGAGCTCGACGGGGCCCTGCTCGTCGACGTTCGCCACCAGCACCGACCGCATCACCGGGCTCGCCGACTCGAACGGCGCGGTGAACCCGCCGCCGGCCGCGGTGTCGATCCCGACCGTGACCGTGCCGTCAGCCGCCTCCGAGATCCAGCCCTGGTCGGGCTTGCCGTCGCCGTCGACGTCGGGCACCTCCTTCGTGGCCGCCCCCGCCGGGGGCTCCACGCGCCCGCTCGTGCAGGCCTGCGGCGGCGCCCCCGTGGTGGTCGGGACGCTGGAGGTCGTCGTGACCGAGGTCGTCGTGACCGAGGTCGTCGTCGTGCTGACCGATGCGGTCGTGGCGACCGTGGTGGTCGAGGAACCCTCGTCGCTGTCGCCCGAGCATCCGGCCACCACCAGGGCGACGAGGGCGGTCAGGGCGAGGAGTCGGATCAAGCGCACCGGTGGACCTACCCCGTCCACCCCGCCGGCCACACCTGGGGCGGCCGGAGACGGATCAGGCCTCGCTCACGACGCGAACCGCCTGGCCACCGAGCTCCACGACGTCGCCATCGCGGAGCTGGCGGCCGCGACGGGTCTCGACCTCGCCGTTGACCTGCACGAGGCCGTCGGCAAGCACCACCTTGGCGTCGCCACCGACCTCGATGAGGCTCGCCAGCTTCAGGAGCTGGCCCAGCCGGATCGACTCGTCCCGGATCGGGACGTCGTCCATCAACCGCCGCCGGCCGTGGTGTTCACGGCGTCCTCGCCCTCGGACGCCCCCGAGGACCGGACCGCCTGTCCGGAGCTGGTGGCGGTGTTCGAGTCGTCGAGGCCGTAGCGATCACGGACCGCGCTACCGACGCAGCCGCCGTCGTTGTCACCGGAGGTCTCGCCCAGCGCCTTGTCGAGGATCGGGCTGGCGGCGCTGAACACGCCCCACGGGCTCTCGCACCCCGGCACGACCCAGGCGTGGCTCATCCAGGCCTTGGAGCCACCCGACTTGCGGCCGCCACGGTCGGCGCACTCCTCCTCGGTGAGGGTGCTGTCGCCGATCACGCCGCCGGGGCCGACGCAGAGGCCGATGTGGCGGTGCCCGTGGTCGTTGTAGCCGGTGAAGCCCTGGGTGGGCTCGGCCGAGCCGTCCTGGATCAGGTAGTAGCTGAGGCCGACCACGTGGGCGTCGGTGTCGTCGCCGTCGTAGAGGATCATCTCGGGCTTGTCGAGCTCGAACTTCCCGTCGACCAGCCCGAAGTTCATGTAGTGGGCGGCGATGCCGGGCACGTAGGTGGTCACCCGCACCCAGCCGGCGTCCATGGCGTCCTGGGCGGTGGGGTACTTCATGGCCGTGTCCCGGGCCACCTTCAGCTCCTCCTCGAGCTGGTCGCAGTCCTTCTGGCTCGTGAGGGCCACCCACGGCTGCGGGCCGACGTGACCGCCGTGGCCGCCGGTGTCGTCGGTGGCGGTGGCGCTGTGCGCGTGCGACGTGAGGAAGCCGGTGCTGCGCAGCCACCACATCCAGGCCTCGTAGTCGTCGTCGGACGCCTCGCCGAGGCGGATCACGAGCTGGGCGGCCGCGCCTTCGCCCTCGCCAGCGGTGGAGGTGGCAGCGACCAGGCCGTCGAGCCCGGGAGTTCCCCGGCCGCCGGTGGGATCGGGCTCGGTGGTGGACGTCGACACCGCCGGCGCTGCTGCCGCGCCGTGGTCGTGGCCGTCGGAGCTGGTGGCCGTGGCCGTCTCGGGCACCATGGCCCCGCCCTGGTAGGTGTCGATGCCGAGGTAGTCGGCCTCCTTCCAGTACGACGGGTCGTTGAAGGACCGGTCGCAGCGGGCGGCGTCGATCTCCGCCTTGAGGGCGGCCTGGCCGGTGAGGGCGGTGTCGCCGTGGCCGTGGCTGGCGGCCTCGCTCGAGCTGATGACGGTGGTGGCCAGGCCCAGGGCGCCCACGGCCACCAGCGCGGGGGCGAGCCGACCGATCGACCGGCGCTCGTCGACCAGGGCGAGC
>JAHBSN010000206.1 GCA_019639095.1 Actinomycetota bacterium | reverse complement strand
ACCTGGGGCATCGCCCTCGTGTCGCGGCTCCCGGTGCGGTCGTGGCGGACGATCGAGGTCGGCCGGGCGAGCGGGCGCGTCGACGTGGCGCACCGGGTGGCGATCGTGGCCGAGGTCGACGTCGCCGGCACCGCGGTCACGGTGGCCGCCACCCACCTGTCGTTCGTGCCGGCCAACGCCGCGGTCCAGCTCCGGCGCCTGCGCACCCGGCTCCCTGCGGGCCGGCCCACGGTGGTGGCCGGCGACTGCAACCTCTGGGGGCCGGTGGCGGCGAGCGTCGCCGGGCTGCGGCGGGCGGTGCGGGGCCGCACCTACCCCGCCCACCGCCCGCACAGCCAGCTCGACCACGTCCTGCTGTCGGGCCACGTCGAGGCGGTGGCCGGCGAGGTGCTGGCCGACGTGGGGTCGGACCACCTCCCGGTGCGGGTGCGACTGCGCGTCGGGGACGGGGCCGCCGAGGCGGGGTAGCGGCCCCCTCAGCCCGACGCCGCGCCCAGCCGGGCGAGGGGCCGGCGCCGCTGGTGCAGCGCCACCGCCACCGCCGCCGCGGCCACGTTGCCGAGCAGCCAGGCCGCCACCGCGCCGCCGGTACCGTGGCTCGGCACCCACGCCACCGTGGGCACGAGGATGCCGAGGCCCAGCGTGACGGTGATGGCCACGGTGGCCAGCTGGTCGCGGCGGATGCGCGCCTCGGACAGGCGGACCGCGGCGATCGACCACGGGATGCCCGCCGCCATCAGCAGGGGCAGGGTGCGCCCGGCGTCGCGGTACCCGTCGCCGAAGAGCACCACCATGAGCCGACCGGCCACGATCGCCCCCACCAGCGCCACCGTGGCCAGCCCGAGCGAGAACGCCAGCGCCTCGCGCGCCCGGTCGGCGCGCGGCTCGTGGTCGAGGTGGCCCTCGGCGTCCTTGGCCCCCTCCACCAGGAGGACCTGGGCGATGGCGCCGGGGACCAGGAAGACCAGGCCGGTCACGGTCCAGGCGAGGAAGAAGTTGGCGTAGGTGGACGAGGCGACGCTCTGGGCCACCACCAGCGGCAGCACGAACTGGGGGGCCTGGCTCGCGAGGGTGGCCACCCAGTTGACCCCCGAGTAGCGCGCCACCGCGGCCAGCCCGATCGGCCGGCGGAACGAGATGCGCCCGGCGCCCACCCTGGGCAGCAGCAGCGCGGCGGCCACCCCGCCCACCGCCAGCGGGGCCAGCATGAGGTGGTAGAGCCAGCGGTCGGGGTCGATGCCGCCGTGGAACGGCACCAGCGCCAGGCGCACCAGGCCGGTGACGGCGATGCGACCGACCATGAAGCCCCAGCGGTGGTGGGCCATGAGGCGCACGTCGGCGAGCAGGCCGATGGAGCTGCCGGCCGTGTAGAGCCCGAACACGACCCAGCCGGCGGGCGATCCGGTGACGAGGTCGGTGGCCGCCGACGACGAGGCGGCGAGGTACCAGAAGCCGCCCACCATCGACGACGCCACCGTGGCCACGATGGCCCAGCCGAACAGCGCGTCGGACTGGCGCGACCGGTCGACGGCGTGGCGGGCGAGGGCCACGGTGAGGCCGAGCCCCGACGCGTAGTTCACGAACTGGATCCCGGTGTAGAGCGCCGATGCCCGGCCCAGCTCCGCGGTGGACGCCACCCGCGACCCGGCCACCCAGAACGCGAAGCCGAGCACCGACTGGAGGGCCAGCGCGATGAGGATCCACGCCGAGCCCTTGAGCACGAGCGACGAGCGCAGGCGCTCGCGACCGGGCAGGTTCACGCCCGCAGCACCGCGACGCACGAGACAAGCAGGCCCACGGCCACCACCGTGACCACGGCGAGGCGCGCCGCGTCGGGCAGCCGGGCGAAGGGCACCCGGTGCGCAGGATCGGTGTCGTCGGCGTGCACGACCCCGGCCCGGCGCAGGCCGCGCAGCGACGGCACCAGCTCCAGCACGGCGGCGGTGCAGACCAGTGCCAGGCCGACGAAGGCGAGGTGGTGGGGCCACATGGACCGCGACACGAACGCCGGCGACACCTGGGCCTCGGTGGGGACGCCCCCGGCCACCACCACCGCGGGCACCGCCACCAGGGCCGCCACCCCCACCCGACCGATCCAGCGACGCGGGACCCCGGCCAGGACCACCACGCCCACCACGAGCGCCGCGGTGGTGCCCGGCAGCCCGTCGAGCACGAAGGTGAGCGCGAGCAGGCCCACCCACGCGGCCGCGCCGCCGCGGGTGGCGACGCTCGGGCGCGGGGCCGTCTCCGCGGCGTCGCCCTCGGGCTCCACGTCGACCGGGGCGGTCACGGCCCCTCCTCGGACTCGTCGGGGTGGCGGCGCCGGCGATCGGCCACGAAGGCCGGCACGGGCAGCAGGGCCACCGCCACCACGCCCGCCAGCGACAGGGCCGACGCCACGTAGGTGGCGCGCACCGCCTGCTGCGGGGCGAACACGACCTCGAGGTGGTGCTCCCCCGCCGGGACGCGCCAGCCGGTGCTGTAGCCGTCGACCAGGATCGGCTCGCCGGCGTCGCGGCCGTCCACCAGGAGGGTCCAGCGCGGGTCGTAGGCCTCGCCGATGCGCACCAGCCGATCCTCGTCGGACGGTCCGAGGCGGGCGTCGATCCGGGTGGCGGAGCGGTCGGCGACGGTGAGCTCGTCGGCACCCGAGCCGCCGGGCCCGACCCGGCCGTCGTCGCCCGGCGACGAGAAGCGGGCCCGATCGAGGCGCCAGCCGAAGATGCCGAGCAGCTGGTGCCGGCCGGCGTCGAGGCGGACCGGACGGCAGCCCTCGAGGCGCAGGAGGCCGTCGGCCAGCTCGGTGGGCGTGGACACCACCCGGGCCTCGAGGAAGCCGTCGTCGAGGGCGGCCACCTGGTAGCAGCGGTCCGCCGGCGCCGTGCCCGTGCGGATGGCGGCCACGAGCGCGGGGTCGGCACCGTTGACCGACAGCTCCGCGGTGAAGGCGGTGCTGCGGGCCTGGGGCAGGTCGAAGACCCGGTCGAGCTGCGCCTCCTCGTCGTCGGACAGGTCGGCCGCCAGGCCGCGAGCCCGGGTGAGCACCACGTCGAGCGGCGCGGCGGCCAGGGCGTCGAGGGTGGCGGCGTCGGCGCCCTCGACCAGGCGCGACAGGGTGCGGGGCAGGCGGGTCACCTCGCGCACGGTGATGTCGTCGACCGAGACCTCGCTCAGCCCCACCGGGTTGGAGCCGCGGGTCTGGCTGAGGATGGTGACGGTGATGCGGTCGGTGCGGGTGGGTCGGATGGGTACCGAGATCGGGCCGGTGACGTCGGCGGGGATGGGCTGCACCACCCGCACCCCGCCCACCTCCACCGACACCGCCGACACCCGGGACGGCGCGCTGGCGAGGGGCGTCACCGACACCTTCGAGACCAGCGTGGGCTGGTCGAGCACGAGCGTCACGGCATCGCCGGCGGCGGTGCTCAGCCCGCCGGTCTGCCAGGCGGTGGTGGGATCGCCGTCGAAGGCCTGGCCGGGGCGGCCGTAGGGGTGCACCCCGAACGCCGGCTGGGTGGCCTCCACCCGCTGGGCGCCGAGCAGCTCGGTGACGGTCTGCTTCGACGGGTCGTCAGGCCAGAGGGTGACCGACGCGCCGTTGCCGGCGTCGATGTCGTCGTCGGCCGCCAAGGTGGCCGAGGTGGCGTTGGTGACCCGGTTGATGTCCCACGCCCGCCGCCGGTTCGTGTCGGTGAGGACGAGGCCGGCACCGTCGTCGAGCGCCTGCCGCAGGCCGGCCCGGTCCAGGCTGCCGAGGTAGCGCACCGCGGGCGTGCCCTCGAGCAGGCCGTCGCCGCTCAGCGCCGGGAACGCCTCGCCGTCGCCGTCGACCACGAGTTGGCGGCTCACCGGCACGGCGCGCACCACCGGCGCCGGGTCGGCCACGTCGAGCACCTCGATGGGGGCGAGCGCGGCGTTGTCGGGATCGTCGGCCCGCTCGGCCGCCGTGGGGCGGCCCGAGCGCCCGGGCAGGGTGTCGGTGCCCGGCCGGCCGTAGGTGCGCACCGACGAGAGCCCGGGATCGGCCGAGGTCTGCGCGTCGACCGCCGCCGGGCTCGGGCCCCCGATCTCCTCGGTGAGCAGGTCGTTGCGCACCAGCACCTGCGAGGCGCCGAGGTAGCGGGCCACGTCGGACAGCGCACCGGGGGCCAGGGCGCCCTGGGCGAGCAGCGTGTCGTACCCGGCCAGGAAGTTGCCGGCCTCGCTCCCGCGTCCGGTGACGGTGTTGCGGACCGCCACGGGGCGGTCGAGCAGCGACGGGAACAGGTCGTCGGGGCTGCGCATGCCCCAGCGGTAGTTCCCGCCGGTGCCGCCCGGCACCACCAGGACCCGCTGGTCGACGTCGCGCGCGTCGAGGTCGTCGGTCACCTGGTGCCAGCGGGCCGGGATCCGGTAGCCGAGCGGGTACAGGTTCCCGGTCCACATCGGGCCCGATGCGCCCACCAGCACGACGAGCACGGCCACGGCGCCGAGCACCCGGGCCCGTCGTCGGGGCCGGCGGGCGAGGTAGGCGCGCACGCCCAGGGCGAAGGCCACGGCGTAGGCCACCACCACCACGGCGCCCGCCTTGTTGGTGGTGCGGAACGCGAGCGCCGCCGGCACGCGGTCGAACACCTCGCCCAGGAACCGGCCGGCCGGGTACGGCGAGTCCGGTGGGAACAGGCCCACCATGGCGGGGAGCCCGAGCAGGAGCAGGCCCACCACCAGCAGCCGCTCGCGGCCGCGCGTCCACACCAGCGACGCCCCCGCCGCCACGAGCACCAGGAACGAGCACACGAGCACGAACGGGTTGTCGATGTACGACGCGTAGCCGCCGAGGAACAGCCGGTCGCCGGCACGCCCGTAGAGCGGCCACGCCCCGAGCAGCCGCCCCGACTCGGCGTAGGAGCTGGTGCGGGCCACGTCGATCGGGTTCTCGGTGGCCTCGGCGATGCCGGTGCCGGTGCCGGTGGCGAGCACCGAGGGCGCCAGCCAGTAGAGCGATACGAGCACCGCCAGCAGCCCGCAGCGCCACGTGGCCCCCGCCACCTGGCGCCACGGCCGCCGCTCCACCCACCCGGCGTGGGCGGCGTGGCCCGGCAGCGCGAGCAGCGAGAAGAACGTGACCACGCCCGCGTTGAGGCCGGCCTGCAGGAAGAACGCGATGGCGAACGCCGCCGGCCAACGCCACGAGCGGGGGTGGCGAAGGCTCTGCACGTAGGCCAGCAGGGTCCAGGGGAGCAGGGCGTAGGGCAACAGGATCGGGGTGGTGTTGCCCGCCACCACCACGTAGGGGTTGGCCACGTAGAACGCGGTGACCACGAGGCGGCCGGGGCGGCTCAGGCGCGGGCCGAGGACCACGCCGAGGTAGCGGCGGACCCCCACCGCGGCCACGAGCAGGAGCAGGAGGCGCCAGATCCGCACGGCGAGCCACGGCGACGCGCCGAGGGCCCGGATCACCCAGACGACGGCGGCCACCGGTGCGGCGCCGGCGTTGAAGTTGCTCTGGCCGAGGCCGGTGGCCCCGCCCACCCACGCCTGCACCGACGACGCGAGGAAGCGGCCGGGGTCCTGGTACAGGTCGGGTCGGGTGTCGGGCGTGAAGACCCCCCAGCTCGACGCCAGCACCACCCCGCCCACCGCCACCGCCAGCAGGCCGAGGCCCACCCACTCGGCCCGCGACACCGGAGGCGGCCCGGCAGGGGCCGGAGTCGCGGCGCCGCCCGGGGGCGCGTCGGCGCCGGCTTCGGCGGCGGCGCCGGGACGGTGGGCGGCGGGTGCGGTCACGAGGGGCGCGGGGAGCGCTCGAGCGCCCCGATGGCGGCGCCGGCCCCGTACGCGCCCAGCTCGAGCCCGCGCATGGCGAGCGCGCCGACGGCAACGCCGGGCTTGGCCGCCAGCCGACGCCAGTGCCGCCGGTACGCGCCCACCGCCGAGCCCGCCTGGGCCGACAGGGCGCCGGGGTGCTCGGCCTTGTACCGCTTGAGGCCGCGGCCGTAGTAGTAGCGCTTGGACAGGATGAACCCGAGCGACATGCGACCCTCGTCGTGCACGATCAGGTCGGGGATCCACGCCAGCCGGCACCCGTCGCCGATCATGCGCGAGCGCAGCTCGGCGTCCTCGGTGCCCGAGAGCGAGGTGAGGAAGCCGCCGGTGCGGCGCAGGTAGTCGCGGCGCAGCAGGCGGGGCGACTGCATCAGGACCTCCTCGATGCAGCAAGACCGCTCCAGGGCGCGGCAGGCCGTCCAGTACCCGTCGCCCACGGTCACCTCGGGCACGAACACGCCGTCGGCCTCCTCGTCGACGGCCGCCGCCATCGCCCGCTCGACGATGCTGGGAGGCAGCTCCATGTCGGCGTCGATCCACAGGATCCAGGGCCCCTTCGCCCGCTCCACGCCGAGGTTGCGCTGGGCGCTGCGCTCCGGCCCGGCCTGCTCGGCGTGGTGGGCGAAGCGCTGGGCCACCTCCCAGGTGCCGTCGGTGCTGAAGTTGTCGATGACGATGAGCTCGAGCGGCTCGTAGGTCTGGGCGCGGATCGACCGCAGGCAGGCCTCGATGGTGCGCACCGAGTCCTTCACGGGCACCACCACCGACACGAGGGGCGCGTCGGCGCTCATCGGCGCTCCAGCACCAGGGCGAGGTTCCAGGTGGCGACCTCGCGCAGGCCCGGCACCCGCACGAGCGGCCGGCACCAGCGGGGGTAGTACCGGGGGAAGGCGTCGAGCACCGCCACCTCGGGACACGAGCGGGCCCACGCCAGGGTCTCCCCCACGCCCACGCGGAACAAGGTCTCGGCGTAGCGGTTCTTCGGCGGGTGGCCGGTGCGGGCCTCGTAGCGACGAGCGGCGCGGTGCCCGCCCAGGTAGTGCCAGGGCGAGGTCTCGTGGCCGCCCCACGGCGACAGCCAGTTGGTGACGCCCACGAACACCAGCCCGCCTCGGCGCGTCACCCGCACCAGCTCGGCCAGGAAGGCCCACGGGTCGGGCACGTGCTCGAGCGCGTTGAGGGTGCAGCACACGTCGACGGTGGCGTCGCCGAGCGGCAGGTGCAGGCC
>JAHBSN010000205.1 GCA_019639095.1 Actinomycetota bacterium | reverse complement strand
GGCGGCGGGTCGCCGCTCGGGGGCATCGCCGCCGCCATCGGCGGGGTGCTCGTGCTCGTGGGCCTCTTCACCGCCTGGCTCGGCAACAACGTCACCGACGAGACCCTCACCGGGTGGGAGCTCACCGACAAGGCCAACGGGTTCGAGACCAGCGACCCGTACGCGCTGCTCGCCCTCGGCGTGGTGGGCCTGGTGCTCGCCGGCGCACTGTTCCTCGGCAAGGCCCGCACCCCCGCCCGCATCGTGGCCGCGCTCGCCGGCCTCGCCGTGGTGGGCGTGCACGCCCGGGACTGGAGCGACATCGCCGGCATCGCCGAGAAGCTGCCGAAGGGCGTCGAGATCACCGCCCAGTACGGCTTCTACCTGGGCATCGTGGGCGGGATCCTGCTGATCGTGTCGGCCGCGCTGCCGGCGAAGAAGTAGCCCCGCCCACCACCCCGCCACCGGAGCACCCATGACCGACGACCCCACCTCCCTGCGCGGCCTCGGCGCGCTCGTCACCGGCGGCGGCAGCGGCATCGGCCTCGCCGTGGCCGACCGCCTCGCCGCCGACGGCGCCGTGGTCACCATCTGCGGCCGGTCCCAGGAGCGGCTCGACGCCGCAGTGGCCGCCATCGTCGAGCGCCACCCCGACGCCCAGGTGGCCGGACGCTCCACCGACGTCACCGACGAGGAGGCGGTGGCCGCCGCGGTGGCCCTGGCCGCCGAGCGGACCGGAGGTCGCCTCGGTGCCGTGGTGGCGAGCGCAGGGGGCAGCGAGTCGATCGGGCCGGTCACCCAGCTCGAGGTGGGCGCATGGGAGCGCACCATCGCGCTCAACCTCACCGGCACGATGCTGGCCCTCAAGCACGGGGCTGCGGCCATGGTGCGGGGCGGGGGCGGCTCGTTCGTGGCCATCTCGTCGATCGCCAGCCGCACCAGCCACCCGTGGTTCGGGGCCTACGGGCCGTCGAAGGCCGGCATCGACCAGCTGTGCCGCCAGGCCGCCGACGAGCTGGGCCCGAGCGACGTCCGGGTCAACGCGATCTGTCCCGGGTTGATCCGCACCGACCTGGTGTCGTTCATCACCGAGGGCGGCGAGGTGCTCGACAGCTACGAGCAGAACACCCCGCTCAACCGGATCGGCGAACCGGACGACGTCGCCAACCTGGCCCGGTTCCTCGTCGGCCCGGAGTCCACCTGGATCACCGGCCAGTGCATCAACGTCGACGGCGGCCACAGCCTTCGCCGAGGACCGAGCCTCGCCAGCGCCATCGAGCCGCTCTTCGGCGCCGACGGCCTCCGCGGGGTGGTGGCCCGATGACGGGCGCCCGACCGGCACTGCGCATCGTCGCCATCGTCGTCGCCCTCGTGGCCGGCTCGTTCGGCCTGGTGGCTCCGACCCCCGCCGCGGCCCACAGGCCCACCATCCCGGTGCTGGGGTGCGCCCTTTCCGGCACGCGCGTGCAGCTCACCGCCTCGGCTCGGCTCGACCCGTCGTGCACGTGGGCCGGCGTCGACATCACCGCGTCGGGCACCACGCTCGACTGTCAGGGCGCCACCGTGCGGGGGGAGCTCACCAGCTCCCAGCGCGGCATCGAGATCAGCTCCCCGGTCACCACCGCGCTCGCCCACGTCACCGTGCGCAACTGCCGGGTGGAGGGCTTCATCAACAGCCTCCGCGTCACCCGGCCCGGCTTCCGCGAGCTCGAGCCGGGCGAGGAGTTCCTCCACCCCACCTCCGACGTCGTGGTCGAGGACAGCACCTTCACCGGGTCACGAGGCGTGGGCGTGTACGTCGACGGCTACGTGAGCGGCGTCACCATCCGCCGCAACCTGATCCAGGGGGCGGGCTCGAGTGGGATCTACCTCGAGACCGGATCCAAGCAGTCCACCGTGGCCGACAACCTGATCATCGACAACGGCTTCCGCGAGAACGGCCCCGGTGGCCAGGCCTTCACCTTCAGCGGGTTCCGCTTCTGGTTCTGGGGCGTCGGACGGGAGGGCATCTCGGTCGACGGCTCCCACGACAACCTGATCGTCGGAAACCGCTTCAAGGGCAACGCCAACGGCGGGGTGTTCCTGTACAAGAACTGCGGTGAGTACCCCGACTCGGGTCGCTACTTCGAACGGCGTGACCACGCCACGCGCAATCGCATCGTGGCCAACACGTTCGTGGGCGAGCGCAACGGGGTGTGGGTGGGGTCCCGCATGGGCGAGAACACCCTGCCCATGGACTGCACCGATCCGGCCTACGCCACTGGTCCGCTGTTGCGGGTCGTGCTCGATCGGGCCGAGGCGAACGTCGTCCGCGCCAACCTGTTCCTCGACGTCACCTACGGCGTGCGGGTCGAGGATGACGACAACGTGGTCGCCGACAACGTCTTCAGCGGTCGCAGCCCGGACCGGCACGCGGTGGTGATCGGCACCCCCTACCGGACTGAGGTCCTCGGCCGCCCCGTCACCGGCACGGTGCTCACCGGCAACACCTCCACCATCGTCGGCAACGCCCACCCGTATCGGTGGGTCCACGGCCACGGGGCCACCGCCGTGGCCCGCAACCGTGCTCTCGGGCGGCCGGCGGGCCTCTGCGAGGGTCTGCCCCTCCCCCGACAGTCGATGATCTTCGTGCTCGCCGCGGCGCCCGTGGGATCCGATGGCACACCACCACCGACGCCGGACCTCACCTACCCGACGGTCGGCGTGCTGCCGCCGCCACCCGCCGACGGATGCATCGGGACCCGCTGAGGACCACCTGGTCCAGCCAGCCCCTGGAGCGATCGCTGAGACATCAGTCGGCGATGGCCAGGGCGCCCCTGACCTTGGTGGGGGTCACCGTCACCAGCAGCTCGCCGGGCACGCCGTTGCGCTCGCCGAACTCCTCGGCGCGCTCGGCCCCCATGTAGCGACCCCCGATCACCGCGGCCCAGCGCCGCACCACGTCGAGGTCGTCGGTGGTCTCGGCGGTGCCGGTCACGATCACGAACGAGAACGGCGGACGCTCGTCGTCGAAGCAGATCGAGACCCGGGGATCGCGGGCCAAGGCGCGGCCCTTCACGGTGTCGGCCCCGGTGTTGAACACCAACCGATCGCCGTCGCGCGCCACCCACACCGGTGCGACGTGCGGCGCGCCATCGGCGGTGACGGTGGCGAGCTTGGCGGTGCGGGGCTCGGCGAACGCCCAGTCGAGGGCCTGCGCGGGGGTGAGGTCGGTGGCCATCGCACCAGTCTGGCGACTCGATGGGGTGGATCGGCGCGGGACCGGGGCCGACCGGCGAGGGCTCAGCCCTGAGGCTCGGCCGTGCAGGGTCGCCCGCCGCACACGTCGACCACCTCGCCCGTGGCCAGGAACCGCACGATCTGGCGGATGGCGTCGGGGTCGGCTCGCGGGTCGCCGTGGGGATCGTCGCCCGCGCGGGGCGGTTGGTTCACCTCGGGCGGAGGCTCGGCGCCGCTGTCCCACATGACCACCGCCGAGCCGGCGTAGGGGTAGGCGGCGATGCCCTTGATGCCCCAGAAGGGCCGGCGGTCCGAGGACCTCCCGTCGGCCAGCACCGGCCGCACGGCGCGGGCCCCGATGGAGCGAGCCTCCACCTCGGACGCCACGTTGGCCACCTGGTGGTCGCCGAAGGCCACGTGCAGGAGGACCCGGTGCGCGGGGGTGCCGGCGTAGGGCCGGCGGGTGAGGTGCTGCACGTAGCCGGTGGCCTCGCCGCGGTCCCACAGCATCTGGATGAGCTGGAGGGCCACCGCCCGATCGGCGGCGTCGGGGTACGCCGGCTCCATCAGGGCGCGGAAGTCGTCGAAGTCGACGCTGCGGTCGAGCAGGAGCCCGTAGTTCATGGCCGGCACGCCGAGCACCGCATAGGTCCAGTCCTGGGCCACCGCGGTGGTGGCGGCACCCATGATCCCGCCCTGGCTGATGCCGTAGTACACGAGGTCGTCGGTGAGGATCGACGTCCCGCCGTCCTGGAAGGCGGGATCGGTGCCGAGCCCGTCGGGCGCGCGCATCAGGCGGCCGAGCACGAGCGTGTTGAGGTGGCCCTGCTGGAGGCGGTCGGCCAGGGTGTTGAACCCGGACAGCTCGGTCACGATCGCCGCCGCGTTCGGGACGTCCTCCTCGGCCATGCCGATGAGGTCCGTGGCGCAGAACACCCGGTTTCCGGCCACCGCCACCTCGGTGGCCGCCCCCACCTGCTCGGCGGTGCCGAGGAGGCCGTGGCCGTAGAGGCCGATCCCGGCCGGTTCGGCGGCGGTGGCCGAGGCGGGCACGATGCAGCGGAAGGTGGCGGTGTAGGTGCCCGTGCTGGCCGGCAGGCCGTCGGGCCCGCCCGGCCCCTCCAGCGCGAACTCCGATCCCGGCCTCCCGCCGTCGGTCAGGTACAGCGGCACGGCGAAGGTGCCGGTGACCTCTCGGGCGATCCCGGGGCGATCCGACGCCCTCACCTCGGCGACCGTGAACGGCGGCGCCTTGCCCTCGAGGCGCTCGAACGCGTCGTCGCGGAGGTGCAGCAGGCGCGAGGAGAGGGACTCCTCGCTCGCCACGGTGAAGTCCCACGCCACCACGAGGTCGTCGCGGTCCACGTCGGCCTCGGCCAGGTCGGCGAAGATCCGCTCCATCTGCGGTCGCCGCTCCTCAACCGCCGGGACCCCCGACCGGAGCCGGTCCCGGTAGGCCCGGAAGGCGTCGGTGGGCTCCACGGGGGCGCCGTCGGTGGTGACCAGGCTGCGCATGGCCACCACGATCCGATGGCCCTCGGGCAGGATCCGGGCCGGACGGACGAACAGGGTGGGCACGTCCTCGGGCCCCGAGCGCGTGTCGAGCTCGGTCCAGTGGGCCAGCCGGTCGCCAGTGGTGGCGTCGAGCAGGACCACGGGCGACTCGCGCCCGAGCGAGCGGGCCGGATCGGTCACCGGCGCGGCCTCGGACGCCTCGAGGTCGACGTCGGGGATCCGCACCAGCGCGGCCGCCGCCGGGCTGAACCCGTCGAGCTCGTTCCAGTGGGCGGGGTCGATGTGGACGCCGTCGACGTTGGCCGGCAGCGACTCGGCAGCGAGGTGCACGCGCCGACCGGTCGGGGTCTGGTCGTCGGCCACCGTGTAGTAGTCGTTCGGGAACGGCGCGAGGCACCCGGCGGCGATGGGGTCGCACCGGTCGAGGTCGGCCACGTCCGCTGGCCGCAGGTCGAGCGACCCCTGCAGCGGCAGCGTGGTGGTGGCCGCGGGGCCGCCGTCGCTCCCGGTGCACCCGACGAGCGAGCCCAGCAGCACCACCGACCCGGCGACGATGGCCTGCACGCCCCGACCCCTCATTCCCTCGCCCCCTGCTCCCACCCCACCCGGCGAATGTGCGGTGCCACAGCCGCGTTCCTGTCGGTCTCGCGCGTGAAGTTCGGTCCGTGGGCGAGGCTACCGGCGCGCCGACGCGGGCCGGGCGACCCTCGTGACCGCCGCCCGTCGGACATCGGCGGCTCAGGTCGGGGCGAGGGCGAAGCCCTCGGTCATCCAGGTCCAGGGCTTGGGGCCCGAGGCGTAGCGGCTCTCGTGGCGCTCGACCACGAAGCCGGCGTCGGCCACCAGCGCGACCGGGTCGCGCGTGAGGTGGCAGCCGTCGGCGACCCGCCGCTGGACCGGTTCGATGCGGCGCTGCCAAGTGGCCACCCGGGCGTCGGGAGCGAGACCGTGCTCGAGGAAGTGGAACCGGCCGCCGGGGCGAAGCACCCGGCGCAGCTCGGCGAGGGCGACGGCGGGGTCGGGGATGGTGCACAGCGTGAACGTGGCCAGGGCGCCGTCGCAGCTCTGGTCGCCGAGCGGCAGCGACTGGCCGTCCAGCCCGACGTGCACAATCCGGGCGTGGCTGGCCGCCACCCGCTCCTCGGCCAGGCGACGGGCCACGAGGGCGGGCTCGACGGCGAACACCTCGGTGACCTCCGGCGGGTACACCGGCACGTTGAGGCCCGATCCGAAGCCGATCTCGACGACCGTGCCCGACAGCCCCTCGGTCACCCGTTCCCGCCAGCGGGCCAGCTCGGCGCTGCCGCAGGCCTTGTCGACGAGGTGCGGGAGGATGCGCTCTCGGTAGATGCCCATGTCCCGATCCTCGCACCTCCGCGCGCGGCGCCTCGAGGTGGGGAAGAATGTTCTTGTGCGAGCGCTGCGGGTGTTCGGCCTGGCCCTCTTTCTCTACGGGGCGGTGATGCTCGCCCTGCTGTTCAGCCCCTGGAAGGACTGGGCGCTGGACCACAGCATCGCCGAGGTCGTGAGCTGGACCGACCGCCGGGCCGACAACCAGGTCAGCGGCAGCGTCGACGATCCACTCGCCTACGCCGGGTCGGCGGTGGTGATGTTCGCCGGCCTGTGGTTCGGCCTGCTCGTGCCCCGCACGCTCCGCAGGTACCAGGAGGCCGCCGGAGCGGGCACCACCACCGCGGCGCCGCCCGGCGGATCGGAGCCGGGCGGACCGACCCCGTCCTGAGCGCCGCTCAGCGCGGTCGCATCTCCGTGCCCCGACCGGAGGTGATGAACAGGGCCCGGGCCCGGCTCTCGACGTCGGCGATGTGCCACGCTCCCGGCGGGTTCACCACGGCGTCGCCAGGGCCGAGGGTGACCGTGGTGGTCACGCCGTCCAGCTCCTGGTGGAGCGTCATCTCGCCGTCGAGGCACACCACCAGCTCCTCGCCGTTGGGGTGCATCTCCCACGAGTCCCAGCCCTCGGTGAAGGTGTACATCGACACGAGCCGGCCCTCGTCGCCGTCGGCACCGTGGCGCTCGGCGTAGCCCTCGTACCACTCGATGCCGGTGAACGGGGGCTGGGGCACCACCCGCGCGCCGAGGCCGAGGTGGACGGGTCGGTCGGAGAGGGAGAACACCGGATCGTCGGCCGCCATGGGCCCATGGTCGCGCGGCCGGCGCCGGTGCGCTCGGGCTCAGCCGGCGAGGATCGCGTCGAGGCGCTGGTAGCCCTCCTGCACCCCGGTCTCCATCCCGCTGGCCAGGAAGGCGTCGCGGCCCTCGAAGCTGTCGACCAGCGAGGTGCACTCGAGCCGGGTGCGACCGCC
>JAHBSN010000204.1 GCA_019639095.1 Actinomycetota bacterium | reverse complement strand
GGTGTCGTCGCGGTCGTAGGGTCTGGGCCGCCGGGGGGCGGACCGCCGAGCTCGGTGGTGTCCAGCAGCGTGGCTGGGCACCACCGACCTTTCGCCCGCCGGGGGAGCCTCGTCTACCGTCGCCCCGTGGCTGCCGACGTCGACGACCTGATCGCCCCCGATGCCCCGCCGTGGTTCCGACGGGCGCTGCACACGCCCTTCTTCGACGAGTTCGTGGAGGTGGAGGGCACGCGCATCCACTACCTCGCCTGGGGCGAGCCCGGCCGTCGGGGCCTGGTCTTCGTGCACGGCGGGGCTGCGCACGCCCACTGGTGGACCCACGTGGCCGCCTCGTTCTCCCGCCAGTACCGGGTGGCGGCCATCGACCTCTCGGGCCACGGCGACAGCGGCCACCGGACCGACTACTCCCTCGAGCGCTGGTCCCGCGAGGTCATGGCGGTGGCGGCCGACGCGGGGATCGACGGCCAGCCGGTGCTGGTGGGCCACTCCATGGGCGGGTTCGTCACCATCGCCACCGGTGCCCTGCACGCCGACGACCTCGCCGGGGTGATCGTGCTCGACTCGCCGGTGGCCGAGCCCGCCCACGAGATCGGGGCGGCCAAGGCCGGGCAGGCGTTCGGCGTGCCGAGGGTGTACCCCACCGCCGAGGAGGGCCTGGCCCACTTCCGCACGGTCCCGCCCCAGGAGCACTACCTGCCCTACGTGATGCACCACGTGGCCCGCCGCTCCCTCAAGGAGGTGCCCGGGGGCTGGAGCTGGAAGTTCGACCACAACCTCTTCAGCGCCTTCACCGGGAGCATCCGGGGCGTGGCCATGCCGTACCTGCCGAAGGTGTCGTGCCGGTTCGCGCTGCTGCGCGCCGAGTTCGGGCTGGTCACGCCGGACATCGGTGACTCCATGTACGAGATGCTCGGCCGCTCGGCGCCGGTGGTGGAGATCCCCGAGGCCGGCCACCACGGGATGCTCGACCAGCCGCTGCTGGTCACCACGGCCGTGCGCACGCTGCTCGCCGACTGGGACCACTCCACGCCCCGACGTCGCTGACGCCGGTCGGTTCCCGTTTCGGGGCGTTCGGGGGCGACCGGTAGGTTTGGCCCTCCCATGGCTCGACCCGCGTTCCACGCCCCCAAGGGGACCCAGGACATCCTGCCGCCCGCCTCGGCGCGCTGGGAGGCCCTGCTGGCCACGTACGCGTCGGTGGTGGAGCGAGCCGGCTACGGCCTGGTCCAGTCGCCCATGTTCGAGGAGCTCGGGGTCTTCCAGCGCGAGACCGAGGGCGCCGACGCCGTGCGCAAGGAGATGTACGACTTCGAGGACAAGGGCGGCCGCCGCGTCGCCCTGCGCCCCGAGGGGACGGCGTCGATCGTGCGGGCGTTCGTGCAGCACCAGCCGGCCACGCCCTGGAAGGTCTGGTACGCCACGCCGGCGTTCCGCTACGAACGGGCCCAGGCCGGCCGGTATCGCCAGCACCACCAGGTGGGCCTCGAGGTGCTCGGGTCGGCGGACCCCGACGTCGACGTCGAGGTGATCTCGCTCGGCTGGGAGCTCCTCGAGGCGCTGGGCCTGCGCCAGGTGGAGCTGCTCGTCAACACCATGGGCACCTCGGCGGACCGGGTCCGCTACGTCGAGGTCCTGCGGGCCTGGCTCACCGAGCGGCTCGATGCCCTCTCGCCCGACGACCGGGAGAAGGTGGCCACCCACCCGATGCGGGTGCTCGACTCCAAGCGCCCCGAGACCCAGGCGCTCACCGCCGACGCCCCGGCCATCGCCGACCACCTCTCGCCCGAGAGCGAGGCCCACTTCGCCCGCGTCCGCGAGGGCCTGACCGCCCGCGGGATCGCCCACACGCTGGCGCCCCGGCTCGTGCGGGGGTTCGACTACTACACCCACACCACCTTCGAGTTCGTGCCCTCGCTGGTCGACAACGCCCAGGCCACGATCCTCGGCGGCGGCCGCTACGACGGCCTGGTGGAGGAGCTCGGCGGGCGTCCCACCCCGGGGATCGGGTTCGGGTCGGGCATCGAGCGCCTGCTGATCGCCTGCGACGCCGAGGGCGTGTTCCCGGCCCCGGCCCGCGCGATCGACGTCTTCGTGGTCGACGTCACCGGTGGGGCCGAGGCCCGGGACCTCACCGCCGAGCTGCGCGCCGCCGACATCGCCTGCGATCGCGCCTTCGACCAGAAGGGGATGCGCGCCCAGATGAAGGCGGCCGACCGCTCGGGTGCCGCCGTGGCGGTGATCGTGGGGGAGCAGGAGCTCGCCGACGGCACGGCCGCCGTGCGCCCCCTCCGCCACGACTTCGGCGCCGACCAGGCCGTGGTGCCCCGGACCCACCTCGCCGCCCACCTGCGAGACCTGCTCACCAAGGAAGACCGATAGATGAACGCACCAGCCGGCATGCGCACGCACCGCAACGGAGACCTGCGCGCCGACCACGTCGGCCGGGAGGTCGCCCTGTGCGGCTGGGTGGCGCGCCGTCGAGACCACGGTGGGGTGGCCTTCATCGACCTCCGCGACGCGAGCGGCGTGGTCCAGGTGGTGATCCACGACGAGGCGGTGGCCCACCCCCTGCGCTCGGAGTTCTGCCTCCGCATCGAGGGCACCGTCCGGCGCCGCCCGGAGGGCAACGACAACCCTAACCTGGCCACGGGCCAGGTCGAGGTGGAGGCGGCCTCGGTGGAGGTGCTGAGCGAGTCGGCCGTGCTGCCCTTCCCGATCGAGGAGCACGAGGCCACGCCGGTCACCGACGAGGTCCGCTACCGCCACCGCTACCTCGACCTGCGCCGCCCCGGCTCGGCCGCCGCCCTCCGCCTGCGCAGCGACGTCAACCAGGCGGCGCGCTCGGTGCTGCTGGCCGAAGGCTTCGTGGAGGTGGAGACGCCCACCCTCACCCGCAGCACGCCCGAGGGGGCGCGGGACTTCGTGGTGCCCGCCCGCCTCCAGCCCGGCTCCTGGTACGCCCTGCCGCAGAGCCCGCAGCTGTTCAAGCAGCTGCTCATGGTGGCCGGCCTCGAGCGCTACTTCCAGATCGCCCGCTGCTACCGAGACGAGGACTTCCGCGCCGACCGCCAGCCCGAGTTCACCCAGCTCGACATCGAGATGAGCTTCGTGGTGGAAGACGACGTCATCGCCCTGGGCGAGCGCATCGTGGTCGCGCTGTGGCGCCTCGTGGGTCACGAGATCGCCCTGCCGATCCCGCGCATCACCTACGCCGACGCCATGCGCCGCTACGGCTCCGACAAGCCCGACCTGCGCTTCGGCGTGGAGCTGGTGGACTGCACCGACTACTTCGCCCACACCACGTTCCGGGTGTTCCAGGCAGCGCACGTGGGTGCGGTGGTGATGCCCGGGGGCGCGTCGCAGACCCGCAAGCAGCTCGACGGCTGGCAGGACTGGGCCAAGGCACGCGGCGCCAAGGGCCTCGCCTACGTGCTCGTGGATGGCGACGGCGAGCTGGGCGGCCCCGTGGCCAAGAACCTCACCGACGCCGAGCGGGACGGCCTCGCCGCCCACGTGGGCGCCGCGCCCGGCGACGCGATCTTCTTCGGCGCCGGCCCGGTCCGCTCCACCCTCGCCCTGCTGGGCGCGGCCCGCAACGAGATCGGCCGGCGGTGCGACCTGATCGACGACGACGCGTGGGCGTTCACCTGGGTGGTCGACGCGCCCCTGTTCGAGCCCACGTCGGAGACCGACGACGTGGCCGTGGGCGCCGGTGCGTGGACCGCGGTCCACCACGCCTTCACCTCGCCCAAGCCCGAGTGCCTCGACACCTTCGACACCGATCCGGGCTCGGCCCTCGCCTACGCCTACGACATCGTCTGCAACGGCAACGAGATCGGCGGCGGCAGCATCCGCATCCACCAGCGCGACGTCCAGGCCCGGGTCTTCGAGGTCATGGGGCTGGGCGAGGCGGAGGCCGAGGAGAAGTTCGGCTTCCTGCTCGAGGCGTTCCGCTACGGCGCCCCGCCCCACGGCGGCATCGCGTTCGGATGGGACCGGGTGTGCGCCCTCCTCGCCGGCACCCCCTCCATCCGCGAGGTCATCGCCTTCCCCAAGACGGGTGGAGGCATGGACCCGCTCACGGGGGCACCCGCCCCCATCACCGCCGGCCAGCGCAAGGAGGCGGGGATCGACGCCGTGCCCGAGGCGGACTCCGGTGCCTGACGCCGGCGACCGCAGCGCCGAGGCGAAGGCCGCGTACCAGCGCTACGTGGCCGGCCGCGAGGACGTGGCGCGGGGCGAGCGCAGCTGGGCCAGCCTGGGGGAGGAGTTCTTCACCGACGACGCCGTGTTCGTGGACCCGGCCTGGGGTCGGGTGGAGGGCCGCGACGCCATCGCCGCCTTCATGGACGAGAGCATGGCCGGCCTCGACGACTGGACCTTCCCCGAGGTCTGGACCATGGCCGAGGGCGACCGCGTGGTGTCGATGTGGTGGAACCGGCTGCCGGGGAAGCGGCCCGACGGCTCGCACTACCAGGCGGCGGGGATCTCGGTGCTCCACTACGCCGGCGACGGACGCTTCTCCTACGAGGCCGACCTGCTCAACATGGCCGAGGTGCACGAGTTGCTCGGTGCATCGGGCTGGCGGCCCTCGGGCCCGATGCACGTGCCCCCGAGCACGCCCGACCGCGACCTCACCCCGCCGCGGGGCTGGCTGCCCTGACCTCCGCCCCACCGCCCGGGTGGGGTCCGCGCCTCAGCGGCGCAGCAGGCGGAGCAGGTCGGAGCGGTCGTCGGTCCAGAGCGGGACCGAGCCGCCACCGTCCATGCGGGTCCACCCGGGCTGGTCGGCCACCCCGGCATCGGCTGCGGTCCGGGCCATCACCACCCAGGTCGAGGCGAGCTTGCCCTGGGCCGCCTGCTCGGGCGTGGCGGGGTCGAAGGCCACGTAGGCGGCCAGGTCGTGCGCGGCGGCCAGCTTCGCCACCACCGGGCGGAAGTCGAAGAAGCGGTTCGAGATGTGGACCACCAGGGTGCCGTGCTCGTCGAGGCGCCGGAGGTAGAGGCCCACGGCCTCGTCGGTGAGCAGGTGGGCGGGGATCGAGTCCCCGGAGAAGGCGTCGATCACGAGGGCGTCGGCCTTCGGGCCGGCCTCCTCGGCCAGCAGGAGCCGCCCGTCGCCCACCTCCACGTCGACGTCGGCCTTCGAGCGGTCGACGAACGTGAACAGGTCAGGGTCCTGGGCGATGTGGACCACCGCGTCGTCGATCTCGTAGAAGCGCATCCGGTCGCCGGCGCGGCCGTACCAGGCCAGCGCACCCGATCCGAGGCCGACCACGCCGATGCGGCGGGGCGGGTCGGCGCGGTGGAGGGCGAACCAGCGGCCGATGGGCCCGGTGGGGTGGTAGTAGGTGGTGGGCTGGCCGGCCTGGGGACCGGTCACGTCCTCCATGCCGTGGACCGTGCTCCCGTTGAGCAGCACGTGCCGTCCGCCGTTGGCCTGGTCCTCGTACACGCGGTGCACCCCGTAGAAGGTCCGCGACTGGTAGCGGGTGGCGTTGGCGGGGACGAGCAGCCCGAGGGCGAGGATCACCCCGATCGACGTGGCGAAGCCCGCCGCCGAACGGGTGAGGACGAAGGCGGCCATCGCCCCCACCGCGGCGACCAGCATCGCCGTGACCAGCGCCTCCTGGGTGCCGCTGCTGCGGATGGCCACCGACGCCACGGCGGTCCCGAGGACCGCCGCCGCCACCACGAGCACGCGCGGGGAGATCGCTCCACGAGCTCGGGCGAGCATCGCGCCCACCCCGTGCGTCGTGGCGTCGGGGGCGGTCGGCCCCGCCCCGCCGAAGGCCGACCGGGGGAGCAGCGCGAGCGCCGCCACCAGGAACACCGGGTACTCGAGCACGCTCGAGAACAGCACCGGCGCGAGCAGGGCGGCGGTGGCGCCGCCCACCACGCCGCCCACCGAGAGCATCAGGTAGAAGTCGGTGAGCCGGTCGGTGCCGGGCCGGTCGAGCGACAGGCGACCGTGGGCCACCATCGCCGCCGCGCTGAACACCGACAGGTGCAGGGCCAGCCCCACCTCGATCGACGAGAGGAAGCCGAAGAAGCTGAGCGTCAGGGGCACCACCAGCAGCTTCAGGGCCCGGCTCGCCACGGCCACGGCCCGCTCCGGGCGGCGGCCGAACGCCACGATGAAGGTGCCGAGGTACAGCGCCAGCGGGACCACCCAGAGGAGCGGCATGGCGGCCACGTCGCTCGAGATGTGGCGGGTCACGCCGAGCATGAGGCCCGACGGCACGGCGGCGAACCCGGCCCAGCGCAGGCGCGTGGCCCACGAGAGCGGCGACCGCTCGGCCTCGGGGGCGTCGGTCGGCTGCCGTCGGGCGGTGCGGCGCACCTGCGCCCAGCACGCGAGGAGCAGGACCACGAAGGTCGCGTAGCCGATCGTCCAGAGGTGGCTGAGGTCGCCCGAGGAGAGGAGCGGCTCGGCCACGAGCGGGTAGGCGAGCAGCGACAGCAGGCTCCCGACGTTGCCGGCGGCGTAGAGGAAGTAGGGATCGTGCGCGCTCGGGTGGTCGGTGGCGGCGAACCAGCGCTGGAGCGTGGGGCTCACCGTGGACAGCACGAAGAACGGGAGGCCCACCGTGGCGCCCAGCACGAGCAGGGTCCACAGCCCCGGTGCGCCGGCGGGCGGCACCCACCCGGAGGGGATGGCGATCGGCAGCACGGCCAGCCCCACCAGGGCCACCGCGGCCTGGAGCCACGGCTGGCGACGCACGCCGAGGCGACGCAGCGACAGGTGCGAGAACGCGTAGCCGGCCAGGAGCACGGCCTGGAAGAACACGCTGGCGGTGTTCCACACCGCGGCCGACCCGCCGAGCAGGGGGAGGAGCATCTTCGCCACCAGCGGCTGCACCAGGAAGAGCAGCGAGGCGCTCACGAAGGTGGCGGCGGTGAACACCGCCACGGTCCCCCGCCCGGCGCGGGCCGCCACCGGATCCGGCGGTGGCATCGACCGGTCGACCGGCGCGACGGCGGCCGCGGCGGCGACGGGCGCGCCGTCGTCGGACTCCTCGGTCACCGTCAGCACCGCCCTCCTGTCGGCCGCCGGGCGGGCGAGGTGAGGCCCGGTACCCTCGGGGCATGTCCCGGCCCGGTTCGCGGCGTGGCTGACGACCTGTTCGGGGCGGCGGCGGAGGAGCACCTCTCCCGGCGC
>JAHBSN010000203.1 GCA_019639095.1 Actinomycetota bacterium | reverse complement strand
GACCCCCACCACCACGTCGTGGCCCTCGGCCCACAGCTCGCGCTCGGCGGCCAGGCCCGGTGCTCGGCGCTTGAGCGCCTTGCGCAGCGGTGGTGCGGTGCCGGAACCCATCGCGTCCGAACCTACCGGCGCTGGCAGGCTGGGACCATGAGCGGCGCCGTGCACCACTACCGCACCGAGCTGGCCTGGTCGGGGTCCACCGGCGTGGGCTACGAGGCCTACGAGCGAGCCCACGAGCTGCGCACCCCCACCGTCGACGTGGAGCTGGCGCTGTCGGGCGACGCCGCCTTCCGCGGCGACCCGAGCCGGTGGAACCCCGAGCAGCTCCTGGTGGCGTCGGCGTCGTCGTGCCAGCTGCTCAGCTTCCTGGCCGTGTGCGCCCGGGCGCGCCTCGACGTGGTGGCCTACGCCGACGAGGCCCACGGCGTGATGCCCGAGGACGACCCGCCCCTGCGCATCGTCCGCATCGAGCTGCACCCCGTGGTGTCCCTGGCCGACACCGGCCGCCCACGGCCGTCGGCCGAGCGCCTCCGGCACCTCGCCGAGGTGGCCCACCGCGAGTGCTTCATCGCCAACAGCCTCCGCACCGAGGTGGCGGTGGATCCCACCTTCACCTGGGTGGGCTGACCGAGCCCGGTCAGGTCCGGCCGAGCAGCACCAGCCGGGCCACGGTGGCCATCACGTCCACGGGCGTCGACGGTTCGAGCATGGCCGAGAACGACAGACCCGAGCCCAGCGACACGAGCACGGTGGCGAGGTCTCGCGCCGACATGGCCAGGTCGATGTCGAACCGCTCGGCCTCCGAGGCGATGAGCATGGCCACGAAGTCGACGATGGCCACCTCCCGCTGGGTCATCTGCTGGCGGATCTCGGGCTTGTCCCGGCTGTGGCTGGCCAGCTCGAAGATGAGCACGCCCCACCCCTGCTCGGTGATCAGCTCCGCCCACCACGTGCTGAACGTGTCGAGGCGGTCCTCGACGTTCTCGGGAGCGGCCTCGAGGCGGTCGCGCAGCGTGTCGAGGCGGTGCCGGAACCGCTGGTCCAGCACGGCCAGGACGAGGTCCTCCTTGCTGGCGAAGTTGGAGTACACGGCGCCCTTGGAGAACCCGGCGGCCTCGGCGACGCGCTCGAGCGAGGTGCCGCGGAAGCCCGAGCGCAGCAGCTCCTCCGAGGCGACCTCGATGAGTCGGTCGCGCGTCAGGGCCTGGCGCTCGCGCCGGGTCAGTCGCGGTTCGTCCATGCCCCGGCGACGTTACCCGGGCGCCCTAACCTCGCGCCGATGACGCGACCGCCCGATGCCCCCGCCGGCCGGTCGCCCCTGCCGCTCGGCACCAAGGTGGAGGTGCGCACCGGCTTCGACGGCTCGTGGTCGAGCGGGTTCGTGGTGGAGGCCCACACCGAGCGCGGCTACCGCCTGCGGCGGCGCTCCGACGACGAGGTGCTGCCGGTGGAGCTCCCGGCGGAGTCCGTGCGCCGGGAGCGCAAGAACTCGATGTGGTGGTACTGAGCGGGCCCGGCCCCGATCAGTCGCCGGCGCCCACCCCGCCGCCCATGGCGGCGATGAAGTCCTCCACCTCCACGGCGGTGAGCGTGAGGGTCTTGAGGGTGCCGCGCGCCGCCAGCGTGGTGGCCACCTTGGCCATGGTGAGCTCGTCGGGGGCCTCGAGGATGTTGAGGAAGTCGTAGGGACCGAGCAGGGCGAACTGCTCGAGCACCTTCACGCCCATCGACTCGACGTCGGCGTTCACCTCGCGCAGCCGCTCCGGGCTGTCTCGCAGGCGGGCGTGACCGTCGGGTCCGAGCGTGGAGAGCATGACGAACTTCGGCATCTCGCCACCCTACGCCCCCCGGACCGGGGCGATCACCGGTCCCGAGGCCCCCCAGCGGGGCGATCGGTAGCGTGACGCGATGCCCATCCAGGTGAACGTCGTGCCCCACACCCACTGGGACCGGGAGTGGTACAAGCCGTACCCGGTGTTCCGGATGCAGCTCGTGGAGCTGCTCGACGGGCTGCTCCCGCAGCTCTCGGCCGACGACAGCTACGCCCACTTCCAGCTCGACGGGCAGATGGCCGTGGTGGACGACTACCTGGAGCTGCGGCCCGGGCAGCGGGCCACGCTGGCCGAGCTCAACGCCACGGGTCGCCTCACCATGGGTCCCTGGTACACGCTGCCCGACGAGTTCCTGGTGTCGGGCGAGACCCTGGTGCGAGACCTGCGCCTGGGGCTGGCACGCGCCGCCGAGCTCGGCACCGCCATGCGCATCGGCTACCTCCCGGACATGTTCGGGCACGTGGCCCAGATGCCCCAGATCCTGGCCGGGTTCGGGATGGCCGACGCGGTGGTGTGGCGAGGCGTGCCGGCGGCCATCGACGCGCCGGCGTTCTGGTGGGAGGCCCCCGACGGCTCCCGGGTGCGCGCCGAGCTGCTGCCCGACGGCTACAGCAACGGCGCCCGCCTGCCCGACGCCGGCCCCGACCTCGTGGAGCAGGTGGAGGCGTTCCGGCTGGGCTACGGCGCCCGCGTGGGCGACCCCGTGCTCTGGATGAACGGCACCGACCACCAGCTCCCCCAGCCGCGCCTGGGCCGGGTGGTGGCCGAGGCCAACGACGCGCAGGACCGCTACCGCTTCGCGGTCACGTCGCTCGCCGACCACCTCGCCGGCGCGCCCCGCGACGGCCTGCCCACGTGGACCGGCGAGCTCCGCTCGGGGGCCACCGCCAACGTGCTCATGGGCGTGGCCTCCTGCCGGGTCGACGTGAAGCAGGCGGCGGCCACCGCCGAGCGCTGGCTCGAGCGGGTGGCCGAACCGCTCGCCACGTGCTGGCTCCCCGCCGCGGACCACCCGCACGCGTTCCTCGACTGGGCGTGGCGGGAGGTCGTGCGCAACGCCGCCCACGACTCGATCTGCGGCTGCTCGGCCGACGAGGTCAACGACGCCGTGCTGCACCGCTACGCCGAGGCCACCCGGGTGGCCGAGGCCCTCGCCGACCGGGCGCTGGTGCGGGTGCTGGCCGCATCGGGCGAGCCGGCGGTGGCGGTCAACCCCACGAGCCGAGCCCGGGCCGGCGTGGTGACCGCGATCATCGAGGGCGAGGTGGCCCCGCCCCACACCCAGCAGCTCACGGTGCGCCCGGCGCGCCAGCGGCTCGTCACGGTCGACCGGACCGAGGCGGTGCAGGTGGTGCTGCGCGCCGCCCTGGAGGACCCCCGGGTGAGCCGGGCCGGCCTGGAGACCGGGCCCGACGGCTCGGTGGTGGCCACGATCGTGGCCGACCGGGCCCCCAAGGCGATCGACGCCAACGCTCTGCGCGTGGAGCTCGAGGACCTGGCCGCCGCCGACCCCACCGGCGTGGTGCACCTCGAGGTGGAGCGGCCCCACGCCACCCAGGAGGTGCTGCTGCGCACCCCGGAGGTCCCGGGGTTCGGCTGGCGGGGCCTGGCCCCCGCCGACCTGGGCGACCATGCGGTGCGCGCGTCGGGCCAGGGCCTCACCAACGGCCTCGTGACCGTGGTGCCCGACCAGGGGGACGGCACGTTCAGCGTCGACGGCGTGGCCGGGCTGGGCCGCATCGTCGACGACGGCGACGCCGGCGACACCTACAACTGGTCGCCACCCGACCACGACGGTCCGATCGACCGCCCCGTCGACGTCGACGTGCTCGTCTCCGAGGCCGGCCCGGTCCGCGGCCGCATCGAGATCACCCGCCGCTACCGCTGGCCGACCTCGGTGCAGGGCGGGCGCCGGGTGGGCGCCGTCGACACCGAGGTGGTGACCGTGGTGGAGCTGCGCGCCGGCGAGGACGTCGTACGGGTCTCGGTGCGCTTCGACAACCGATCGGCCGACCACCGGGTGCGCATGTGGTTCCCGCTGCCCGAGCCGGCGGCCACGTCCCACGCCGAGTGCGCGTTCGGCACCGTCGAGCGCGGCCTCACCGCCGAGGGCGGGCCGAACGAGGTCGGGCTCCCGACGTTCCCGTCCCGCCGGTTCGTGGAGGCGGGTGGCCTGCTCGTGGCCCACCACGGGCTGTGCGAGTACGAGCTCGTCGACCTGGAGGGCGACCCCGGCGCCGAGCGTGCCCGAGCGATCGCCATCACCCTGCTGCGCTGCGTCGGCGTGATCTCCCAGGGCCCGATGGCCATGCGCTCCCTGCCCGCCGGTCCCCCCACGCCCACCCCCGCGGCCCAGATGCCCGGTCCCCACCACGCCGAGCTGGTCCTCCGCGTGCGGGGCGCCGCTGGGGCTGCCGCCGGCCCGCACGTGGCCGACGTGGCGTTCACGCCGATCCTGACCGCCCGGCGGCCGGGCGGCACCGGCGTGGGCGATCCCGGGGCCTCGGGCCAGGCGCTGCGGACCGACGCCGAGGTGAGCAGCCTCACCCGCCGGCCCGACGGCCGCCAGGAGCTGCGCGCCTACGCCGGCGCCGAGGCCACCGTGCTGCGGGTGGACGGGCGCACCGGCGAGGTGACCGACCTGGCCGGGACGCCCACGGGCGAGCGCTTCGAGGGCGAGCTGGCGCTGCGGCCGCACCAGATCGTGACCGTGGCGCTCGACGAGCCCGCCGGCTGACCTCGGCGAGCGAGGCGCGCCTCAGGCCACGATCGTGACCGGCGTGCCGAGCGGCGCCAGCGACATCACCGCGGTGATCGACTCGTCGGCCATCCGCACGCAGCCGTTGCTCACGTTCTGGCCGAGCAGCTGCGGACGGTTCGTGCCGTGCAGGGCGATCTGGCCCACGCCGCCGCCGAAGGACTGCAGCACGTCGCTGAAGCCCGACACGCTCACCTGCCCGGCGCCGTAGGGACCGCCCCCGCTCAGGGGCACGATCCCGTCGACGAAGAAGTCGCCCAGGGGCGTGGGGGTGCGGGCGGTGCCGACGGCCACGGGGGCCTGCAGGAGCACGTCGTCGCCGTGGTACACCGTCACGCGGTGGGCGCCCACCTCCACCACCACCCGGTTGGGCACGGTGCGGAGCGAGACCTCGTTGCGCTTCACCCACAGCACCAGGTTGTTGGGCCGCGACGACACCCGGACCTTGAGCCAGGCGTCGTGGTCCTCGAGCACCAGGAACACCACCGGCAGGCCCTCGTGGGTGGGGTTGGCGAGCGAGGGCTTCGGCTCGTAGGGCACGTCGGGCTCGCTGTAGAGGCCAACGCTCGGGCCGACGGCGTCGGCCACGTCGAACGAGGTGGGCGACGTGGACACCTTCTCGACCTTCCAGCTCCCGGTGAGCTGGGGGGCGCCGGGCTCGGCCGTGGCGAGCTGCACCGTGGTGGGCACCACGGGATCCTCCGTGGAGCTGAACCCGAGCGTGGCCAGCACGGCCACCACCGCGAGGGCGACCACGACCGGGAGGGAGCGAACCATCCACCGCGCCATGGCGTCGATGCTACGGCGGCGAGCCGTCGTCGCGCCCGCGGCGCTCCCGTCGGCGGGCCGCGATCTCCGCCACCCGGGCCTCGCGCCGCTCGGCCCGTCGGGCCTGGGCCTGCTCACGGGTGGTGCGGTCCCGCTCGGGCTCGGCGTCGCGCCGCAGCACGAACAGCGGCACCTTGCCGATGTCCTTCAGGTTCCGCTGGCCGATCGGCTTCCAGGTGAAGGCCGGGTCGTCGGCCAGGGCGTCGCGCACCTCCGCCGAGCAGACCACGGTGCCCGGGAAGGCGATGTTGACGATGCGGCTCGCCCGGTTGACCACCGGCCCGAAGAGGTCGGCCTCGCGCACCACCACGGGTCCGGCCGCGAGCCCCACGCGCACGTCGGAGAGCTCGTCGTCGTCCCGGTAGGTCTCCGACAGGGTGAGCGCCACCTCCGCGGCCGAGCGCTCGTCGGGCACCGAGAACATCACCTCGTCGCCGATCATCTTCACCACCCGGCCGCCCAGGAGGCTCACCGTCTCGTAGGCGATGGCCTCGAAGCGGTCCACCACCGACGCCAGCTCGTGGGCGCTCACCTGCTGGCTCAGCGCCGTGAAGCCGACGAGGTCGGCGAAGCCCACCACCCGGTGGTCGGGATCGGTGCCGGCGTGCTCGCGCGTGATGCGGGCCCGGGCCTCGGCCTGCACGTGGCGGCGCCAGACGAAGTCCATGACCTGCAGCAGCGTGGGCAGCAGGAGCGGCGCCACCGAGGCGAACTCCTGCCCGGCCCGACGCATCTGGTCGGCGCGGGGCGACGACGGCTCCGCGGGGTCCACGGCGTCGATGAGGGCGGTGGCCACGCGAGACAGCGAGGACCCGATCACCCGCGCCATCTGGACGGTGAGCTGGTCGTCGATCACGCCCATGTCGATGAGCTGGCCGATGGTGCGCAGCATGTCGACGTCGACGTCGGTGAAGATCCGGTCGCCGGGCCGGGGCTCCACGAAGCCGAGCGACCGCCACAGCTGCGCGATCAGGTCGGGCTCGAGCGCCGTGGCGTCGGCCACCTCGGTCAGGTCGTGCTCGGCGGCCTCGGGCAGCACCAGGTGCTCGATGGCGAGCAGCTCGAGGTGCCCGTGCCGACGGGCCTCCTCGATCTCGTCGGGCTCGAGCCCCACCGACCGCAGCAGGGCCGACATGGCGTTGACGTCGAACGGGACGGCGTCGACGACCGGTGCGCTCACCTCGGTGGCCGGGTCGGGCCAGGGCAGGTCGGTGGGGTCGACCGACTCGAGGTCGGGCTCGGTGGGGTCGCCCCCGATGCTCGGGTGGTCGTCGTCGGTCACGAGAACGAGCCGCCGTCGGGAAGCTCGGACGGGGGCGTCTCGGGGGCCGAGCCGGGCCGGCGCATGACGGGGTCGATGTCGGGGTGCTCGGCCACCAGGAGCAGCGGCTCGGCCACCGCCGGCGGGGCCACCTCGCCGAGCAGGGCGTCGCCGCGAGCTTCGGTGGAGGACCACGACGCGTCGAGCCCGGGGGCGGTCAGGCGCACCGCCCCGACCCCCGGGTGCGGATCGAGGTCCCAGAGCAGCGCCGGGCGGGTGCCGTGCCACCGGACGGCGTAGGACAGCCGGCCGAACCCGGTGGGCGCGTCGTGCACCTCGACCGCGCCCCCGTACCAGCGGTCGGGGTGCACCGGCAGGAGGGCCAGGCCGTCGGCCCGCTCGGCCACCAGCACCGACCGCACCGCGGCCACGAGGGCGGCGTCGGCAGCCAGGTCGTGGCCCACCGGTCGTCCGCCGGGGCCGGGGCCGGGCCAGGTGCCCGTGGCCGAGGCCCGCGCCACCGTGGCCAGCACGTCGTCACAGGCCGCCGGACCCTCCGGCCCGCCCGCGGCGAGGCGCGCCGCCGCCACCTGGAGGTGCTC
>JAHBSN010000202.1 GCA_019639095.1 Actinomycetota bacterium | reverse complement strand
AGCTCGGGGAGCAGGCCGTCGGCATAGGCGTTCGTGGTGACGATGACGTGGTCGGCCTCCAGCACCCCCCGCTCGGTGTGCACCCAGTGCGCGTGGCCCACGTCGTCGAGTCGCGTGGCCGCGCATCGCCCCTCGACCTGCGCGCCGGCGTCGACGGCCAGCCGGGCCAGGCCGGCGTGGAGCTTGGCGAGGTGGAGGCCGCCGGTGCGGTCGAAGACCACGCCGCCGTGGAAGGCGTCGGAGCCGATCTCGTGGTGCAGCTCGGCGCGGGGCACGAACCGCACGGGCTCCCCGGCGGCCGCGTGCTCGTCGGCCAGGGACTGCAGGTGGTCGACCACGCGAGGCGAGTGCGCCAGGTACAGCTGGCCGGTGCGGGCGTAGTCGCAATCGATGCTCTCGGCGGCGATCAGGGACTCGAGGTGGTCGAACGCCTCGTTCACCTCCGCATGCATCCGCCGGCCGAGCTCGCCGTAGCGGCGCACCAGCGTGGCCGGCCCGGCCTTGAGCTCGGGGATCGCCATCCCGCCGTTGCGGGAGTGGGCGCCCCAGCCGAGCTGGCCCTTCTCGACCACGAGCACCGAACGCCCGGCCCGGGCGAGGGTCCGGGCGGCGGCGAGCCCGGCGTAGCCCGCCCCCACCACCACCGTGTGCACCCGGTCGGGCAGCGGGCGAGACGCCACGTCGGGCCACGTGACCTGCTCCTGCCAGAGCACGGCGTCGGCCGGGGGGCGCTCCATGGGCCGGACCCTACGTCGGGTGCGTACGATCTTGGGCCGCAACCAGGGGAGGCTCACGGGCATGACGGTCGACATCAACGGATCGGTGGCGGACGGGTTCGAGAAGGTGGCCGACGCCTTCGCCGAGAACTTCGAGCAGCGCGGCGAGGTGGGCGCGGCGTGCGCGGTGTTCGTGGGAGGGGAGCAGGTGGTCGACCTCTGGGGCGGTGTGGCCGACCCCGCGTCGGGGCGCCCCTACGCCGCCGACACCCTCCAGCTCGTGTTCTCCAGCACCAAGGGCGTCGTGTCCACCGCGGTCCACCAGCTCGCCCAGCAGGGCCGCATCGACCTCGACGCGCCGGTGGCCCGCTACTGGCCGGAGTTCGCCGCCAACGGCAAGGCCGAGATCCCGGTGCGGTGGCTGCTCAGCCACCGATCGGGCCTGGTGGGCCTCGACCGCGTGCTCTCGGTGGAGGAGCTCTGCGATTGGGACACCGTGGTGGCGGCCCTGGCGGCCCAGGCCCCGCTGTGGGAGCCCGGCACGGCCCACGGCTACCACGCCCTCACCTTCGGCCACCTCGTGGGCGAGGTGATCCGACGCGTGTCGGGCCAGCGCGTGGGCGACTACGTGCGCCAGCACGTGGCCGGGCCCGTGGGCGCCGAGTTCCACATCGGCGTGCCCGACGACGCCCTGCCCCGGGTGGCGCCCCTGCTCGACTTCGTGGGCGGTGCCCTCGGCGAGGACCCCGACCCCACCATCGCCGCCATCCTCACGCCCGGCTCGCTCACCAACCGGGCGTTCATGATCGCCCCCATCTACATCACCCACTTCAACGAGCCGGCGCTGCTGCAGGCCGAGATCCCGTCGGCCAACGGCTGCACGTCGGCCCGCTCGCTCGCCCGCATCTACGCCGCCGCCGTGTCCGAGGTCGACGGCGTCCGCCTGCTCGACGCGGAGCAGGTCGACGACGCTCGCACCGAGCAGTCGGTGGGCGCCGACCTCGTGATGGTGGGCAACCCCAACCGCCTCGCCAGCGGCTACTGGCTGCCCGACGACCTCTCGCCGATGCTCGGCCCCGGGGCCTTCGGCCACGCCGGCCTGGGCGGGTCGCTCGGCTGCGCGCTGCCCGAGCGCGAGATCGGCTTCGGCTACGTCATGAACCAGTGCCAGGCGCAGGTGTCGGGCGACCCGCGCAGCCAGGCGCTCCAGGAGGCCGTGCTGGCCTGCACCGCCTGACGTGGGCGAGCGGCGGCCCGCCGACGCGGCGCTCGTGCTCGGTGGCGGCACGCTGCACGAGGCCGCGGTGGCCGCGGCGAGCGGCGCCGCCGTGGTGGTGGCGGCCGACTCCGGGGTCGACCACGCCCTCGCCGCCGGCCTCGCGGTCCACCACGTGGTGGGCGACCTGGACTCGGCGACGGCGGCGTCCCTCGCCACCGCCGATGCCGCAGGCGCGGCGATCCACCCGCACCCCGCCGACAAGGACGCGACCGACAGCGAGCTCGCCCTCGATCTCATCCTGTCCCTGCTCGATCGCCCCGGCCCGCCCGGCCGGCGTCGGCTCGTGGTGGTGGGGGGAGGCGCCGAGCGGCTCGACCACCTGCTGGCCGACGTCGCCCAGCTCACCGGACCGGCGCTCGAGCCGGTGGAGGTCACCGCGGTGCTGGGCGCCGCCACCTGCACCGTGGTGCGCGCCGGGCGCCCTCGGGAGCTGACGGGCGTGGCGGGGGAGCAGGTGTCGCTGCTCACGCCCGCCGGAGCGGCGCGCGGCGTCACCACCTCCGGGCTGCGGTGGTCGTTGGCGGACGCCGCGCTGGGCGCCGGCACCACGCGGGGCGTGAGCAACGAGCTCCTGGGCGCGGCGGCCACGGTGTCGTGCGCCCAGGGCGTGGTCCTGGTGGTCCAGCCCGGCACCGCGGCGCCGGCCGTCGCTCCCCGGACGGGCGCCTACGACCCCTCGCCGCGTCCGCCCACCGGTTCGTAGCCCGCCGGCGTCCACCGCGCCCCGGGCGAGCGGGCACACTTCAGGGCATGGACCTCGACGCCACCCTCGTGGCCCCGTGCTCGCCCGAGCACCTGTTCTCCTGGGTGGAGGACCTGCGGCGCTACCCCGAGTGGCTCGAGATCGTCACCCGCGCCGAGCCGATCGACGGCGGCGCCTGGGCGGTGGACCTGCGTGGCCGGCTGGGGCCGCTCGCCCGATCGAAGCGCCTGCGCATGGTCCGCTCCCGCCACGAGGCGCCCACGGCGGTGCGGTTCGAGCGGGCCGAGGTCGACGGGCGCGAGCACAGCCCGTGGGTGCTCGAGGCCGACGTCGCCCCGTGCTCCCGAGGTGCCGAGCTCACCATGCGGCTGCACTACGGCGGCGGGCTGTTCGGGCCCGTGCTCGAGCGGGTGCTCCGGGACGAGATCGAGCGGTCCCGGCACCGCCTCCTCGCCCTCGTCTCGGATCCGGCCGGTCCGGGGGCGCGGTGAGCGCCCCGAACGCCGCCCAGCGGTTCGGCGCCACCACCACCCTCCACGGCACCCGGTTCCTGGTGCCGTCGTCGGTGGCGGAGCGCATCGAGCTGTGCCTGTTCGACCCGTCGGGCGCCGAGAGCGATCGCGTCGACCTCGCCCCCCACGGCGACGGCACCTGGATGGCCGACGTGGACGGCGTCGGACACGGCCAGCACTACGGGTTCCGCGTCCACGGCCCGGGCCATCCGGCGGCCGGCCACGCCTGCGACCCGGCCAAGCTGCTCGTGGACCCCGCCGCCCGCCGTCTCGCCGGGGACCTGCGCTGGACCCCGGAGCTCGTGGCGCCCGGCGTCGACTCGGCGCCGTTCGTGCCCCGGTCGGTGGTCGTCGCCCCCACCTCGGTCCATCCTGCCGAGCGGCCCGCCACCCCCTGGGACCGCACGGTGGCCTACGAGGCCCACGTCGGCCAGCTCACCGCCCTGCACCCCCTCGTGCCGGCCTCCGATCGTGGCCGCTTCGCCGGCCTCGCCGCCCCGGCGGTGTTGGACCACCTGCTGCGCCTGGGCGTCACCGCCGTGGAGCTGCTGCCGGTGCAGCACTTCGTGAGCGAGTCGTTCCTCACGGCGGCGGGCCGGCGCAACACCTGGGGGTACAACCCGCTGGGATGGAGTGCCCCCCACGCCGGCTACGCCACGCCCGGCGGCGACCCGGAGGCGGAGCTGCGGGCCGCGGTGGCCGAGCTGCACGCGGTCGGGATCGAGGTGTGGCTCGACGTCGTGTTCAACCACACGTGCGAGGGCTCCCTCGGCCAAGGGCCCATCCTGTCGCTGCGCGGCTTCGACAACGCCGGGTGCTACCGCCTCATCGCCGGCCCGGGGGGCCTGGTCGACGACGACGTCACCGGCTGCGGCAACGCCGTCGACAGCCGCTCGCCGGTGGTGCGCCGCCTCGTGCGCGAATCCCTCGTCCGCTGGGTGACCGAGATCGGCATCGACGGGTTCCGCTTCGACCTCGCGGCCACCCTCATCCGCGGCGACGACGGCCCTGTGGCCGACGCGCCGCTCCTGGCCGAGCTCGCCGCCGAGGCCGACCTCGAGGGCACCAAGCTCGTGGCCGAGCCGTGGGACATCGGTGCCGATGGCTACGCCCTCGGCCTGTTCCCGGCGCCGTGGCGCGAGTGGAGCGACCGCTACCGCGACGACACCCGGGACCTCTGGCGCGGTCGCAGCGGATGGTCGGTGGGGGCGTCGAGGCTCACCGGCAGCGCCGAGGTGTTCCGCCATGCCGGGCGTGACGCCACCGCCGGCGTCAACGTGGTGTCCACCCACGACGGCTTCACCCTGGCCGACCTCGTCACCTACGACCGCCCGGTCGACGACGGGCACGACCAGCGCTCGTGGAACGGCGGGCTCGATGGTCCCACCGCCGAGCCCGCGGTGCGCCACGGCCGGCGCCGGCGGCAACGGGCACTGCTCGCCATGCTCGCCTGCGCCCAGGGGGTGCCCCAGCTGCTGTCGGGCGACGAGGTGGGTCGCACCCAGGGCGGTCGGGCCAACGGGTACACCCTCGATCCGTGGGAGTGGGGGGTCCGCTGGGTGGACGCCGACTGGGACCTGGCCGCGTGGACCGGTGCCGCGTTCGCCCTGCGCCACGCGCACCCGGTCCTTGCGATAGAGGACAAAGGGCGTGGCGCCCTGCGCATCGGTCACGGGCAAGGCGCCGGGCAGCGCGGCGAGTTGCGCCGCCGCCGCGCGGCACGACTGGCAATGGCAGATCGCGCTGAGGATCGGCGCGCCGTCCAGCTCCAGCGCGGCCGGCTCGTGCTGGTGGGGGTCACCGGCGGCGACGAGCCACGTCACCCTGCCCACCGGTGGGCTCGTGGCGCGTCGCGCTGCACACCGACTGGGACCGGCCCGAGCGACCGGGCGGCCCGGTCGACCCGATCACCGGCCACCTGGCCGTGGTCAGACCTGCGTTCGTGGTGCTCGGAGGTGGCGGCGCCGTCGGTGGCGGCGCCGTCGGTGTCGGCAGCCGTCGAGGCTCAGCGTCTCAGGGCGGTAGGGCCAGACCGCGTCGTCAGTGGTGAGGTCGCTGCCGTGCGCCCGTCGTCAGTGGCCCGGCTCAGATCAGCGCCCGGCGAAACAGCAGGCCCACCATGGCGGCGTCGTTGCGGGCGGCGGCCACGTGCAGCGGCGTGAACCCGCCGGGCTGGGCGTCGTCGACGTCGGCGCCGCGATCGAGCAGGAGGTGCACCACGGCGGGGTGGCCGCCGGCGGCGGCGCTGTTGATGGGGTGCAGCGCCGTGCCGTCGTGGGCCACCCCGCGTGGGTCGGCGCCGCGGGCGAGCAGCAGTTCGGCGGCCTTGGGCTCGCCGGTCCAGGCCGCCTGGTGGAGGGCGCTGAAGCCGTAGTCGTCGACCGCGGCGATCAGGGCGGGATCGTCGTCGAGCAGGGCCCGCAGCCGCTCCACGTCGCCGCCGGCGACGGCGCTGAACAAGTCGTCTCTGGTGCCCACGTTCCCCCTCGTCGCGCTCACCCTAGGTCAGCCGGCGGAGGGCTCGGCCCAAGCCCGCCAGCGGCCGTGGTCGGCCTCGAGGTGCACCGGGAGCCCGAAGGCCGCGCCGAGGACCGGGGCGGTGAGCGCCTCGTCGATGGGGCCCTGGGCCACGACCTCGCCGGCGCGCAGCACCAGGGCGTGGGTGAAGCCCGGCGGCACCTCCTCCACGTGGTGGGTCACCAGCACGATGGGTGCGGTGTCGGGGTCGGCGGCCAGCCCGCCGAGACGGGCCACGAGGTCCTCCCGGCCACCCAGGTCGAGGCCCGCCGAGGGCTCGTCGAGGAGCAGGAGCTCGGGGTCGGCGGCGAGGGTGCGGGCCAGCTGCACCCGCTGGCGCTCGCCCGACGACAGGGTGCCGAAGAGCCGGTGCGCGAGGTGGGCGGCCCCCACGCGCTCGAGGGCGTCGGCGGCCCGGGCCCGGTCGTGGTCGTCGTAGGCGTGCCACCAGGGCTCGAGCGCGCCCCGTCGGCTGGTGACCACCACGTCCGCCACGGAGAGGTCCACGCGGAGCCGGTCGGCCAGGGCCGCCGACACGAGGCCGACCCGGGCCCGCAGGGGCCGGACGTCGGTGCGCCCGAGCTCCTCGCCGAGCACCCGCACGGTGCCGGTGCTGGGGTGGAGCCAGAGCGACGCGATCCGCACGAGGGTGGTCTTGCCGGACCCGTTCGGCCCGAGCACGACCCACCGCTCGTCGGGCCCGACCCGCCACGAGACGTCGTGCAGGATCGACCGTTCGTCGCGCCGGTGACCCACCCCCACGAGCTCCAGCACCGGAGCCGCACCGTCGCCCGTCATCGCCGGTCGACCGTACTCGTCGCCGTCGAGCGCCCGATCCGCCCGAACTCCACGCGCCAGGACGACAGGAACGTCGCTCCCGTACCGCACATTCGCCCGGTGGGCCCCACCCCGGTGAATGTGCGGTACCAGGGCGACGTTCCTGTCGGTTTCGCGCGTGGAGTTCGCCGAGATGGGGGTCGACGATGTGCCTTCGACGGTGGCGGCGCCCCTAGGGTGACCGCCGTGCAAATCGGCATCCTCGGAGGAACCGGCCCGGCGGGCAGCGCGCTCGCCGCCCGGCTGGCATCGGTCGGCCACGAAGCCATCATCGGCTCGCGGTCCAAGTATCGGGCGATGGAGGTGGTCGACAAGCTGCAGGAGCAGTGGGCCGGCCGGGACCTCCGCGTGGTGGCCGGCGACAACCCCGCCGCCGCCGCCGCCGAGATCGTCGTGATCGCCACGCCCTGGGACGGCGCCTACGGCACCGCCACGTCGGTGGCCGACCAGCTCACCGGCAAGGTGGTGATCTGCATGGCCAACGCCCTCACCCGGATCGGCAAGGAGTTCCAGCCGCTGGTGCCGCCGCGCGGCTCGGTGGCGGCCAGCGTGCAGGCCGCCGTGCCCCGCTGCCAGGTGGCTGCCGGCTTCCACCACGTGCCCGCCAAGGAGCTGGGCGACCTCGACCACCCGATCGAGAGCGACGTGCTCATCTGCTCCGACTACCCGCGCGCCACCGAGGTCACCTCCGCGCTGGTGGCGTCGGTGCCCAACCTGCGTCCGCTGGATGCCGGGGGCCTGTCCCAGGCCACGCCCATCGAGTCGTTCAC
>JAHBSN010000201.1 GCA_019639095.1 Actinomycetota bacterium | reverse complement strand
CCGGTCGTAGAGCGACAGGGTGAGCGGCACCAGGGCGATGGCGAAGGCGATGAGCGTCACGAGGTGCCAGGCGAACAGCGCGGATCGGTGATCGATCACGAACGACACCGACTCGGCGGGCGTGGTGCCGTCGGCCACGTAGTCGGCGAGCACGGTCACCGCCATGGCGATGCCGACGAGGAAGGTCAGGGCCTCGACCACGGCGGCGATGCCCCCGGCTCGACGGAGGCCGCCTCGGGGCTGGGGCCGGTCGAGGTGCTGGGAGCGGCGGGGTTCGGTCTGGATGGTCATGGCGGGTCCTCCTGGAGCCGGTCGATCGGCGGTCGGGATCGACCGCATGGCGTCACGATGAGCGCCTCGGCGGGGCGCGCGCCTCCCACGGCCGCCCAGATCACCCGGGTGAGATCGGGGCGCGCGTGACGCCGGCGCAGGCCCGCGGCCCCCACGATGAGCGCATGGACCAGACGCACGACGATGCTCTCCCCGGCCCCGATGTCGGACCCGGCACCGGCCCCTACCGCATCGAGCTCGCCGGCCGGGCCGGCCGGCGGGTCCTCGCACCGTTCGAGGGGGACTTCGCCGTCGAGCGCACGCCCGACCGCACGATCCTGCGGGGCCGGGTCCGGGACCCGGCGCACCTCCACGGCGTGGTGGCCCGCCTGACCTCCATGGGCGTGGCGATCATCTCGTTCGCCCCCGATCAACCGCTCCCCCCACCCGAGGGCCCGGTGGCGGCCCGGTAGCCTGTGGCAGGTGACGACGGGCGACGCCACCGCTCCGGCCACCACCAGGCTGGTGCCGCCCCGGCTGCCCGCCACCCACGTCGAGCGGCCGGAGCTGGCCGGACCGCTGCGACGGGCGGTCCACGATCCCGACCGCGCCGTGGTCCTCGTGAGCGCGCCGGCCGGAGCGGGCAAGACCACCCTGCTGGCCTCGCTCGCCCACCACGACGACCTCACGGTCGCGTGGCTGCAGCTCGATCGAGCGGACGACGAGCCGGTCCGGTTCTGGACGGCCGTGACGGCCGCGATCGGACGGGTGCGCCCCGAGGTCGCAGCTCGGGTCGAGCCGGTGGTGCGGACCACGCGCGGCCACCGAGACTCCGTGGTCTCGACGCTGATCGACGCGGTGGCCGAGGTCGAGCCGTTCGTGCTGGTGCTCGACGACCACCACCTGGTGGAGGACGACGAGGTGCACCAGGGTGTCGACCAGCTCATCGAGCACCAGCCGGCCACGCTCACCCTCGCGATCTCGACGCGGGTCGATCCGCCCCTGCGGCTGGGGCGGCTGCGGGTGCGCGGCCGGTTGCACGAGGTGCGCAACGCCGACCTGCGCATGGGCCCCGACGCGGCGCGCGCCCTGCTCGGCGCCGACGATGCCCAGCTCAGCCCGACCGAGGTGAAGGCGCTCTGCGATCGCACCGAGGGATGGGCGGCGGGGCTCGTGCTGGCCGGCCTCTCGCTGCGGCGGGCCGACGACCCGCACGGCTTCGTCGCCGCGTTCGGGGGCGACGACCGGCTGGTGGTCGACTACCTCGGCGACGAGCTGTTCGACGCGCTCGGCGACCACGAGCGCCACCGCCTCCTGGCGACGTCGGTGCCCGACCGCCTGTGCGGCGACCTCGTCGACCACCTGGTGGAGGGCGATGGCGGGGCGCGCTGGCTGGCCGACCTGGCCGCCGCCGACCAGCTGCTCCTGCCCCTGGATCCCACCGGCACGTGGTACCGCCACCACCAGCTCGTGCTCGACCTGCTGCGCTCGGAGGCCGAGGCCACGCTCGGTCCCGCGCTGCCGGAGCTGCACGAGCGCGCCGCCAGGTGGTTCGTGGCGCACGGCCAGCCCGAGGAGGCCGTGCGCCACCTGGTGGCGGCCGGCCGGCAGCCGGAGGCGGCGGCCCTGCTCGGCAGCAGGCTCGGCTGGTGGCTGATCCCCAGCGGCGAGGCGGCCACGCTCGGGCGGGTGCTCGATCGCCTCGGCGACGCCCCGGCCGGCCACATGGGCGCCGCCCTCCAGGTGGGCTGGTGCGCGCTCATCGGCGACGACGTCGCCACCGCCGGCCGATGGCTCGAGCGGGCGCGCGCCCTGCGCACCGAACCCGATCCCGACGACGACGCGCTGTTCGACTCCCTCGAGATCTTCGTGGAGCTGGCCCGAGGCGACGTGGCCGCCGCCGCCGCGATCGCCCGACGCTGTGCCGAGTCGGGCCGGCTGCCGGAGCAGTTCTCCCCGATGGCGACCACGGCGGGCGCCGCGCTCGCGTGGGCCGGCCGGCTCGACGAGGCGCGGGCCGTGCTCGCCATCGCCGACGAGCGGTCCCGGCTCGACGGTGCGCCGGCGAACGAGGTCATGGCGGCCATGTACCTGGCGCTGGCCGAGGCCGAGGTCGGCGATCGGGCTGCGGCGCAGCGGGCCGCGGTGCGGGCCGTCGACCTCGCCGCCGCCCGGGGGCTCGACCGCTACCCCCGAACGGCGGTGGCCTACGCCGTGCGCGCTGCCACCGCGGCCGGCGCGCCGTCGACGGCGGCCGATGTGGCCCACGCCCTCGACCTCGTGTCGTCGTCGGTGAACGTGCTGGACGAGGCGCTCGTGGTGACGGTGGCCGCCGACCTCGCCCTCGCCGCGGGTCGGCCCGACGGCCGCGAGCTCCTCGCCCGGGCGACGGCGCTGGTGGCCCGGTGCCACGATCCGGGGGTGGTGGGGTCCCACCTGGCGCGCGTCCGAGCCCGACACGGGGTGGCGACACCGAGCCCCGCACCCGCGCCCGACCTGGTCGAGCAGCTCACCGAGCGGGAGCTGGCCGTGCTGCACCACCTGCCGAGCCGGCTCAGCCAGCGGGAGATCGCCGACGAGCTCTTCGTGTCGCTCAACACGGTGAAGACCCACTGCCGGGCCATCTTCCGGAAGCTCGCCGTTGGCGACCGCAAGCAGGCGGTGCAGCGCGCCCGCGAGCTCGACCTGCTGCCCTGAGCCGTCCCCCGGGCGGACCGCCGCGCGCGCTCGATCGTTACGTTACGATCGTACGAAACGGCGAAGGAGGACGAGATGGCGGCGAGGAGCATCGGACGGGTGCTGGCGATCGGCGTGGCGGTGGTGGCCCTCTTGGGCGGCTGCAGCTCGGATGGCAGCGACGGGGCGGCGCCCGGCGACGACCCCACGTCCACCACCGCGGCCGACGGCGGGCCGACGACCGAGGGTGCCGGTACCGGTGCCGACGAGACCACCACCACCGCCGAGCCGACCGACGACGCAGGCGCCACCGACGTGGCCGCCCTGTGCGACGCCTCGGCCGACACCGCCGACCTCGACGCCCGGCAGGGCATGCTCGACGCCCTCACCGACGCCTGGCTCGACAAGGAGCTGCTCACCGAGCTCGACGGCGGCGAGACCATCTCGTTCCTCGGCTGCGCCGACGGGCGGGCCGAAGCGGTCCACCGCCTCCCGTCCGGCACGCAGGAGCTGCTGGTGTTCACGGTGGGCGACGAGGTCACCGTCGACGTGGCCCAGGACCCGGCCACGGCGTGCGCAGCCGCCGAGACGTCGGAGTCGGCTCGGTCGGCCCTCGCCTGCTGATCTCCTACGCCGGGCCCGGCGACACGGCCCGGGCGAACCGACCGACCACCTCGCGCAGGTAGGCGTCGCCTGCGTCCTGGTGGCGCACCACGACGCGGAAGATGAGGGCGCCGGCGAGGTCGTCCAGCACCGACCGACCATCGAGCGCCGGGTCCACCTCGCCTCGGACCCGCGCCCGCTCCCACAGGGTGGCCATCGCCTCGAGGGCCGGGCCCGACAGCTCCTCCTGCACCTGGTGGGCGAAGTCGGCGTCGGCGATCACCGCACCGATGCGGTCGGCGAACACCTCTCGCGGCACCGACGCCAGCGAGGCCACGAGGGCGCGCACGGCGTCGAGGAGGTCGGCCTCCAGCGCGCCGTGGTCGGGCGGCTCGGCGGGCACCGACTCGACGATGCTGGCGGCGAACGCGAGGTGTGCCTTGGTGGGGTGGCGCAGGTAGAGGGCCGGCTTGCCCACCCCCGCCCGTTCGGCCACGGCCTCCATGGTGATGGCGCCGTATGGCCGATCGGCGGCGAGCTCGCGCCACGCCGCCACCAGGCGGTCGTCGATGTCGCGCTGTCGGGGCCGGGCCACGACGCCAGTGTTGTCGGCGCGGCGACGTCCCGAGACGAGCTCACGGTTCCCTCATAGAGTCGGTGTCCACTGGTGAGGCGGTCGAGGGGGCCGCCTGCGGAAGGGGACGACGATGGCACGGTTCGGTCTGGGAACCCGCCTCCGGGTGCTCGGTGCGGTCGCGGTGGTGCTCGTGGCCAGTTCGTGCAACTTCGCGCAGCTGGCCCACGTGGCCCGCGAGAACGGTTGGGAGCGTCCCTGGTGGTGCACCGCCACCGAGGAGATCCCCGTCACCGACGGCCCGGCTGCCGGCACGGTCGACTGGTACGCCGGCACCCACAAGGGCGACCTCGCCTGGGACGACTGCGAGGCGATGTCGGCCCAGTTCGACGTGGCCAAGGCCTACGCCCTCCAGTGGCCCACCCGCGGCCAGGCCGAGGCCGACGGCTGGAAGGAGATGACGAGCTACATCTCCGGCATGGGCACCCACCACCTGCGCGGCGGCATCACCCCCGCCATGCTCGCCAGCCCGACCTTCGACCGACAGAACCCGATCCTGGACGGCGTCGGCCTCGACGACGTGTTCGACCCCGCGCACCCCGAGGTGCTCCAGTTCGACGGCGCCGGAGCCAACGCCCAGCTCGTGGGCTTCGACTACTACGTGCGCACCAGCACGGGGCTGCCGCCCGAGGGCTTCCCGGGCAACAACGACTGGTGGCACCACCACCCGTGGATCTGCTTCCGCAACTCCGACGCCGCCATGATCGGCTTCAACCAGAGCGACTCGTGGTGCACCACCCGCTCGGGCACGAACGTCAACCTCTCGAACTACTACATGCTGCACGTGTGGGTGCTCGACGACATGATCTTCGAGCCCGACGTCTTCGCCGGGATGATGCCCTGCATCAGCGGTGGCACCGCCATCCACGACGCCGCCGACCCCTGCCACAAGTCCCGCTCGGGCGGCACCTCGGCGGGCATGGACCACACGGTCATCGACCCCGACGCCGACCCGGCCGCCGCGGACCACAGCGGCATGGACCACGGCGGCTGACCCACGGCGTGACGTCGTAGGCCGCGCCGCCTGTCAGAGGAGGGCGACGTCGGCGAGGACGTGCACCACCGAGGGACCCCGGTGGGCCAGCGCGGCGGCGAGGGCGTGGTCGAGCTGGTCGGCGCGCTCGACCTTCCAGGCGCGGGCGCCGCAGAGCTCGGCGAAGGCGGTGAAGTCGGGGTTGGCCAGGTCGGTCTGCCACACGTCCAGCTCGACGGCGCGCTGCTCCTTGGAGATCTTGCCGAGCTCGGCGTTGTCGAGGAGCACGTGGGTGACGTCCATCCCGTACCGCACGGCGGTGGTCCACTCCATGGCGTACTGGCCGAACCCGCCGTCGCCGGTGACGGCCACCACCTGGCGGCGGTCGCCCACCGCCGCCCAGGCCCCCATGGCCGCCGGGAAGCCGAACCCGATCGACCCGAGGTAGCCCGACATGAGCACGCTCTGGCGCTCGACCTCGAAGTACCGGCCGAACGAGTAGGCGTTGTTGCCCACATCCACGCACACCACGGCATCGGCGGCCACGTGGCGCGACATCGACGCGAAGAGGGCGGCGCTGGACACGCCGGCGCCGCGGTCGTCGGTGGCGCGCGACGCCTTCTCGGCGCGCCAGATCCCCCACCGCTCCGCCACCTCCGGCCGTCGGTCGGTGCTGCGGTGGTCGTGGCCGAGCCCGTCGACCAACGCGTTCGCGGTGACGCCGACGTCGCCGAGCACCGGGACCTCCACGGGGTGGAACCGGCCGAGGGCGAGCGGATCCGAGTCGACCTGGACGATCGGCTTGTACGGCGCGATGCCGGTGTGGTTCGAGAACGAGGCGCCGAACGCCACGATCAGGTCCGACTCGTTCATGAACCAGCTCGCGATGGGCGTGCCGCTGCGGCCGAGAACCCCGCACCCGAGCGGGTGGTGGTCCGACACCTGGCCCTTGGCCTTGAACGTGGTCACCACCGGTGCGCCGAGGTGCTCGGCCAGGCGGACCACGGCGTCCATGTCCCGCCGGGCGCCGTGGCCCACGACGATCAGCGGTCGTTCGGCCGAGCGAAGGCGGTCGATGGCCAGGGCGAGGGACTCGGCGGCGGGTGCCACCCGAGGATCGCCGAGCCGACCGGCCGGGCCGGCCGACGGCGCGTCGGACGCCTGCACCTGGACCTCGTCGGGCAGCACCAGGTGCGCCACGCCCCGATCGCCCAGGGCGTGCTTGCACGCCTGCGACATCAGCTCGGCGTGGTCGGAGCCGGCGAGCACGGTCTGGCTGTAGGTGGCGACGTCGGCGAACACCCGCTCGAGGTCGAGGTCCTGGAAGGCCCCGCGGCCCTTCGCCTTCGACGGGACCTGGCCCGAGACGGCGAGCACTGGCGCCCGGTCGACCGTGGCGTCGTAGAGGCCGGTGAGCAGGTTCGTCGAGCCGGGGCCGGCGATGGCGAAGCACGCGGCCAGCTCCCCGGTGAGCTTGCCGTAGGCACCCGCCGCGAACGCCGCCGCACCCTCGTGGCGGATGCCGAAGAAGCGCAGCTCGCCGCGCTGCTCGGCGGCCCGCAGCGCGTCGGCGAAGCCGAGGTTGGAGTGCCCCACCATGCCGAAGACGGCCCGCACGCCCCACGCCACCATCGTCTCCACCATGACGTCGGATGCGGTGCGAGAACGCTCGGACTCGGGCGGCAGAGCCACGTACACGCCGTCATCACGCACGTCGACCGCGTAGGCCGCCGGGGCGTCGGTGAACGGCGGCGGCGGCGTGTACCTCTTCTCGCAGGCGGGCGCCGTGCAGGCCGGCATGACGAACACGAGCTGCGTGGCGAACACGGCGATGCTCGACCTTGGCGGCGCGGGCGCCGACTCGTTCTCGGGCGGCGGCTGCCTCGCGGCCGTGTCGCAGCTCGGCCAGGCGAGCGTGAGCGCGGCGGGCGGCGTGCTGCTCGGCAACGCGCTGACGGCGACGGCGCTGCGCGGCCTCGGCTCGACGTTCGCGGGCGGCGGCGGCGTGCTCGTCGTCGGCAACAGCGAGACGTCGCTGGCGATCGACGACGCGCTGTTCATCGGCAACGCGGCGGTCGCCGACGCGCTGCAGGCGAACTTCTCGCTCGTCAACGTGGGCGGCGGCGCCGTGCTGCTGCACACGCTGTTCGAGAGCGACGCGGCGGTGCTGTCGGTGGCGGTGCGCGGC
>JAHBSN010000200.1 GCA_019639095.1 Actinomycetota bacterium | reverse complement strand
GGGGGGGGGGGGGGGGGGGGGGGGGGGGGGGGGGGGGGGGGGGGGGGGGGGGGGGGGTCATGGTGGGCTCCTTGGTCTCGGGCCGGCGGTTCCGGCCCGTGCACCCGTCCTGACCGGTGAGCGCCACCGCCCTTAGCGATCTCGCGGAGATTTCTCCCGGGCGCGCCCCGACGGCCGCGGGAGGACCGCCTTCGTCCCCACCCGAGGTTGCGCGGCCTGTGCCACACTCGGCCACCTACCAGCGGGAGGACGCACCCACGTGACCGAGACCTGGAGCCCCGACGACGGCGGGTCGGGCGCCGCGGCCGGACCGCCCACGGCGGCCGCCACGGACGGCAGCCGCGCCTACGCCGCGCTGGTCGCCCAGCTCTCGGGCGTGGTGCTGGGCGACGGCGCCGCGCTGCGGGTGGCCGCCACCACCTTCCTGGCCGGCGGCCACGTGCTCTTCGAGGACAGCCCGGGCGTGGGCAAGACGCTGCTCGCCAAGGCGCTGGCCGGTTCGGTGGGCGGCACCTTCGGTCGCGTCCAGGGCACGCCCGACCTCCTCCCGTCGGACCTCACCGGCATCTCCTACCTCGACGACGAGACCCGCTCCTGGGTGTTCCGGCCCGGGCCGCTGTTCAACAACGTCGTGCTGGTCGACGAGCTCAACCGGGCCACGCCCCGGACGCAGTCGGCCCTGCTCGAGGCCATGGCCGAGGGCCAGGTCACCGTCGACGGCACCACCCACCACCTTCCCGACCCGTTCTTCGTGGTGGCCACCCAGAACCCCTTGAGCGGCGACCTCGGCACGTTCCCCCTCGTGGGCGGCCAGCGCGACCGGTTCTCGGTGTCGCTGTCGCTCGGGCTGCCCGGCCGCAGCGCCGAGCTCGAGGTGCTCGCCGGACGCGGGGGCGACAGCGCCCTCGAGCGGCTCACCCCCACCGCCGGCCCCGACACGTGGCTCCGGCTGCGGCGCGAGGTCGACGAGGTCTACCTCCACCCCGTGGTGGCCGCCTACGCGCTCGACCTGGTGGACAGCATCCGCGTGCACACCGGCTCGAACCAGCCGCTGTCCACCCGGGCGGCGCTCGCCCTCGTGCGCCTGGCCCGCGCCAACGCGCTGGCCGACGGCCGCCCCTACGTGGCCCCCGACGACGTGCAGGCGGTGGCCGTGCCCGCCCTGTCGCACCGCATCATCGACGTCACCAACGACGACCTCACCGCAGCGCGCACCTGGGTGGGCTCCATCGTGTCCCGGGTGCCGGTGCCGCCCCGGATCGACCGGTGACCGGCCGGGCGTGACGGCCACCTGGGCACCGGCGGGGCAGGGCCCGAGTTGGTCGCCGCCCGCCCCGGTGGCGGCCGCGACCCGGGAGGAGTCGGCCACCCGCGTCGCCGTGCGGATGCGACCGAGCGGCGTGTGGCTGCTGGTGCTGAGCGGCCTGGCCCTGCTGTTCTGGCTGGGCTCGAGGGCCGAGGCGCAGCTCGCCCTCGCCATGGCGTCGTTCACCGCGGTGCTGCTCGACTCCCGCGTCGCCCAGCGCAGCCTCGCCCGGCTGAGCCTGTCGCTGCACGGACCCACCGACGCGCTGGCCGGCGAACCGGTGGCGTGGGTGCTCACCGCCCACGGGATCCGCCGGCCGGTCACCGTCACCGCCGCCATGCGCCCGCAGCCCCGCCGGGTGCTGGTGGCCGACGAGCAGCCGGTGCTCGTGGGGCTGCCCGCCACGTCCCGGGGCATGGTGCACCGCCTCCTGCTCGACGTCACCGCCACCGGCCCGCTCGGCCTGTTCGAGGCCGGGCGGCGCTACCGCGTGACGCCGGTGGCACCGGTGTTCGTGGGTCCCCCGGCCATCCCCGACGAACCCGACTGGCCGCCGCTGCGCGCCGTCGGCTTCGGCTTCACCGAGACGGCCCCGGTGGGCGACGAGCTGTTCCGCAGCATCCGCCCCTACATCCGCGGCGACGAGCGGCGCCGGATCCACTGGGCCTCCACCGCCCGCCACGGCCAGCTGATGGTGCGCGAGAGCGATGGCGTGGGGATGGTGGCGCTCCAGGTGGTGGTCGACCTCGGGCCCGCCGGTCCGGCCGCCGAGTGGGTGGCGTCGGCGGCGGCGGGGGTGGCTGAGGCGGCGTTGCGCCGGGGCTGGCTGGTCCAGCTGGTCACGCTCGACGGCGGATCGGTGGAGCCGCCGCTCACCCCGCTGGGGTCGCCGTTCGGTGCGCCCCCGCTCCCGCCGGCACCGCAGCCGGTCCCCCTGCAGACCGCCAGCACCCGGGTGCGGACCCCCGCCATGGTCCGGCGCCAGCTCGCCACCGCCGCCCACGGTGCCCCGGTCCCACCGCCGTTCCCCGGCCTGGTGTGCCACGTCGACGGACGGGGCGTCACGTGGCGATGACCCGCGCCGTCTCTCCGGGTGCCCCCGGCCCCGTGCCCAGCTGGGATCCGACGCCGCCCGCCACCGCCGGTGGACTCAGCCAGGTGCTGGTGCTCATGACCGCTGGGCTGGCGCTCTGGCTGGCCACGTCGCTGGCCGACGCGCCTCACGTCGGCATCGTCGGCGCCGCCGTCCTGGCCGGCTCGGTGGCCCTCGGCCTGACCACGCCGGCGCATCGGATCCTCGGACCCTTGCCCGGCCTCGTGGCCGGCGTGCTGGCCGTCGTCGCCCTCAGCTTCGTCAGCGCGTTCGTGGGACCGGTGGTGGGCACCGCGTGGCTGTGGGTGATCTTCTGCGTCCCGCTGGTGCTGACCGGGCTCGATTGGCAGCGGGTGGGGCGACTGCAGGCGGTGGTGGCCGTGGCCACCCTCGTGGTGATCCCGCTCGCCGCCGCGGAGCGGTCCGGCAACCTGGCCACCGTGCTCGGCTGGCTCGTGCTGGCCGCCGCCTCCATGTGGAGCCTCGAGCAGGACCGCCGGCGCGGCGAGGCTCGCCCCCAGCCGCTCGTGCCGGGCGCGGGCGACGCCGACCCGAACGCCGGCGACCTGCTCCGCACCGTGGCGCTGGCGGTGGCCATCGGGGTGGTGGCCGCCCTGCTGGTGAGCGTGCCCTCGTGCAACCTGCCGTTCCGGGTCCCCGGACTCCACGGGCCGCCCCGGACGGTAGCGGTCCGGCCGGGCGAGCCCGGCCGAGGCGAGCCGACCGACGGGTCGGGTCGGACCACCATCGTCGACGGGACGAGGAGCGACGGTTCGGGCGAGGGTTCGGGCCAGGCCGCCCGGGATCGCCGGTCGGGCCCGCGGCTCAGCGCGTGGTGGCTGCTCGCGCTGGCGGCTGTCGCCGCGCTGGCGGCCTGGCTCTGGTGGCGGCGCGGCCGCACCCCGCCGGGTGGCTCGCCCGACCGCGAGTGGGCCCTCGCCCTGGTCGAGCAGATCGATGCCGCCGGACGCGCACGCGGCCGCCCACGCGACGACGCCACCACCGTCCGCCACCACACCGACGACCTCGCCGCATCGGTCCTGCCCGACGAGCGGCTCGCCACGGTGGGCCGGGTGCTCGACGGCGCCCTGTTCGGGCACGCGCCGGTCGACGCCCGCACCCGCCTGTGGGCGGAGTCGGTGGTCGACGAGGTGGTCGAGGCCCACCCCGCGCCCCGCCGTCCCCACCGCTGACGCCACCCCGCCGGCCGTCCACTCGGCGGGGGTGCTGGCCCGAACGGTCACGATTTCGTAACATCACCCGGTCCTCGTCCACCCGACCCGGAGCCACCACCGCGTGACCCAGCGTCCCCCGGCCCGAACCGGCCACCCGGCCGTCCGAGCCGCTCGAGCCCTGCTGGCGTCGGCGATCGCCACGGCGACCCTCGTGGCGCTCGGCCCGGTGGCGGCCGACGCCCAGCCGGCGCCGGCGACGGCACCGCCCGCCGCCCCGGGCGCCCCGGCGTTCAGCCCGCCCGAGTGGCTGCCGCTGCGCCACGACCTCGACGGCGGCGAGATCACGGTGGGCTGCACCCACCAGTCCCACGGCTCCACGCACGGCTACTCGTGCAGCGGCCACCACGACTACTGGGCCATCGACTTCATGGCCACCACGGGTACGCCCGTCTACGCGGCGGGGAGCGGCTACGCCACCAACGCCACCGGCCAGTCGGGCGCGTCGGGCTACGGCAACGTCGTGCGCATCGAGCACGGCGACGGCATCACGTCGCTCTACGCCCACCTCTCCCAGGTGCTGCTGCCGCCGGAGGGCGCGTGGGTCGGGCCCGACACCGTCATCGGCCTGGTGGGCTCCACCGGCACGTCGTCGGCCCCGCACCTCCACTTCGAGCGCCGAGACGCCAGCCGGCCGAACGGCGACGACCAGGTCGACCCCGGCCCGCTCAAGGCCTGCATCCTCACCAAGGTCGTGGCCTTCCCACAGATCCGCGACGAGCCCACGTGGGACCACCTCCCCTGGGGCACCTTCACCGTGTTCAGCGACGGCACCACCTGCGACGCCCCCGAGGCGACCTCCGCCACCCCCGTGGCCCCGGCGGCCGACCCGTCGCCGTCGTCCACCACGTCGTCGTCCACCACCAGCCCCGCCGCGCCGGTGGCGGAGGCCGGCACCGGCGAGGTGCTGCGCGAGCGGCTGCCCTCGGGGTGGCTGCTGATGGCCCTGGCCGACATCGGCAACGTCGACCACCGGCCCTGAGCCGGGGCCGACCTCAGTCCGACGCGGTGGCGGGGGCCGCCGCCTCGCCGACCGCCTCGCCGACCGGCGGCGGGGCCGGCGCCTCGGCGCTGCGGTGGCGCCCCTGGAACGTCCACACGATCACCGCGTTCACCAGGATCACGAGGCTGCCCAGCAGCATCGTGCGGCCGAAGGCGTGGCCGAACGCCGCCTTGCCCTGCTCGCGCAGCAGGTCGGCCACGGCGCCGTTGCCCTGGCCCGACGCCCGGTCGGCGGCGTGGAACGTGGCCACCACCGAGGACCGGGCCTGCTCGCGCACGTCGGCAGGCACCGACGACAGGCGTCGGACGATGTCGGCCCGGTAGATCGACGACATCACCGAGCCCAGGACGGCGATGCCCAGGGCGCCGCCGAGCTCGCGCGAGAGGTCGTTGACCGCCGAGCCCACGCCGGCCTTGGCCCGCGGCACCGAGCTCATGATGAGGGTGGTGGACGGGGCCGTGGTCTGGCCGTTGCCGAGGCCCACGAGCGAGAACGCCAGGATGATGCGGCCGACCGACACGGTGGCCGACGAGGTGAGGCCCAGCAGCAGCAGGCCGCTGCCCGACACGAGGAGCCCGGTGCCCACCACCAGCCGGGGGCCGAACCGACCCACGTTGCGGGCGCTCAGCGGTGCGCCCACCATGGCGAACAGGCCGATGGGCAGGCCGATGAGGGCGGTCTCGAGGGCCGTGTAGCCGTGGGCGAACTGCAGGTACTGGGCGAGCGCGAAGTAGAGGCCGAACATGGCCATGTACTGGAGCGTGATGGTGGACGACCCGATCGCGAACGAGCGGTTCTCGAACAGGCGGACGTCGAGCATCGGGTGGTCGCAGCGCAGCTCCCACCGGACGAACAGCGTGAGCAGCACCGCCGCCGCACCCAGCACGCCCAGGGTCTCCCCGCTGGCCCAGCCCAGCTCGGGTGCCTCGATGATCCCGAACAGCAGCGTGCCCAGGCCGGCGATGGCGAGCAGAGCGCCCGGCGGGTCGAGCTTGGCCTCCTTGGGGTCCGACGAGTTGGGCACGAGCCACAGGCCGGCCACGAGCGCCACGGTGGCGATCGGCACGTTGATCACGAACGCGCTGGCCCACGAGTAGCGCTCGAGCAGGAAGCCCGACACCAGCGTGCCGAGGGCCCCGCCCAGGCCGGCGAACCCGGCCCAGATCGAGATGGCCTTCCGGCGCTCGGTGGGGTCGTGGAAGGTGTTCGAGAGGATCGACAGCGTGCCCGGCATGATGAACGCCGCCCCGGCCCCCATGGCGGCCCGGGCCACGATCAGGTGCCAGGTCTCCGACCCGAACGCCGCGCCCAGCGCCGCCAGGGCGAACACCACCAGCCCGCCCTGCAGGGCGGTCTTGCGGCCGAAGCGGTCGGCCAGCGCGCCGGCGGGCAGGAGCAGGCCGGCGAACACCAGGCCGTAGATGTCGGCGATCCACTGCAGCGCGCTCGAGCTCGAGCCGAGCTGACGCTGGATGTCGGGCAGGGCCACGTTCAGCGACGAGTTCCCGGCCACGATCAGCACGAGGCTGAGGCAGAGCACGGCGAGGGTCCACCACCGGCGTGCGTGGACCCGCTCCGCGGCGGCGACCACCGCCGGATCGACGGCCGGCGTCGGCGTCTGGGCCGCGCTCACGAGGCCCGCTCGAAGCGGACCACGACCGCCTTCGACGTCGGCGTCCCGCTCTCCTCGGCCACCGAGCCGAGGGGCACCAGGACGTTGGCCTCGGGGAAGTACGCCGCGCAGGTGCCGCGGGCCACGTCGTAGCCGACGAGGCGGAAGGAGCGGGCCCTTCGCTCCACGCCGTCGTCCCACTCGCCCACCACGTCGACCACGTCGCCGTCGGTCCAGCCGAGCCCGGCCAGGTCCTCGGGGTGGGCGAACACCACGCGGCGCCCGCCGTGGATGCCCCGGTAGCGGTCATCGAGGCCGTAGATGGTGGTGTTGTACTGGTCGTGGGAGCGCAGCGTCTGCAGCAGCAGGCGGCCCTCGGGCACCACCACCGGGTCGAACCGGTTCACGGTGAGGAGGGCCCGGCCCGACGGTGTGGCGAAGCGCCGGTGGTCTCTCGGCGGATGAGGCAGCACGAAGCCTCCGGGGTGGCGGATGCGGCGGTTGAAGTCGGTGAAGCCGGGCACCACGGCCTCGATGCGGTCGCGGATGGCGTCGTAGTCGGCCTCGAAGGCGTCCCAGTCGATGCCGCCGCCGTCGGGGAGGACGCGCCGCGCCAGCCCGCACACGATGGCCACCTCGCTGCGCACCTCGGCCGACGGCGGATCGAGGCTGCCCACCGACGCGTGGACCATGCTCATCGAGTCCTCCACGGTCACCCGCTGGGGCCGGCCGCCGGTGCGGTCGGCGTCGGTGCGGCCGAGCGCCGGCAGGATCAGCGCGGCCTGGCCGCCCACGGCGTGGGACCGGTTGAGCTTGGTGCTCACCTGCACCGTGAGTCGGCAGGAGGCCAGCGCCCGGGCCGTGGCCTCGGTGTCGGGCGCGGCCATGAGGAAGTTGCCGCCCATGGCCACGAACACGTCGACCTCGCCGCGCTGCATGGCGCCGATGGCGTCGACGGTGTCGAAGCCGTGGTGGCGGGGCGGGTCGAAGGCGAACTCGGTGCCGAGGGCGTCGAGGAACGCCTCGGCCGGCTTCTCGTAGATGCCCATGGTGCGGTCGCCCTGCACGTTGCTGTGGCCTCGCACCGGGCAGGCGCCGGCGCCGGGACGGCCGATGCTGCCGCG
>JAHBSN010000020.1 GCA_019639095.1 Actinomycetota bacterium | reverse complement strand
TGGATGCTCGCGGCGATGGCATCCGGCGACCCCTGCAGCTGGCTCACGAACGACGAGCGCGACATGCCCCGGTTCAGGCGGACGACCCCCTGGAAGAACGCGACGGGCGTCGGGGCGCGCCCGACGAGCACGCGATGCGCGAACAGCACGAACGAGGCGTTGGTCCTGCCGGAGCGGCGGAACGCCTCGGGCGAGGCGAGCAGCGCCACGCGCAGCGCCGTCAGCGGCTCGCTGGCCAGGCGCTCGGTCCACGTGGCCAGGGACGTCGGGTCGGGGCGACGACCGAGCACGGTCCGGTAGGTCTGCTCGACCAGGCGCCGGCGGTGCTCGGCCGACGAGACCAGCTCCGTCGACACCGACGTGCGGTCCAGCTCGCGATCGAGCCGGTAGGTGAGGTCCTCCAGCTCCTGGGCGGTGGCCCGCCGGCCGAACAGGTCGGTGTGGGCCTGGCGGAGCCAGCGCTCGTCGTCGGTGTACGGGTCGTCGGCGCAGCGCCGGCCGTCGCCGTCGGCGGCGGTGCGGAAGGTCCAGGTGGCGGGCACCACCGGGATGCGCCGGTGGTCCACGAGGTTCTCGGTGATCCCCACCCGGTACCAGGTGCAGGGCTTCAGGTCCTGGCCCGGCTGGATGGCGATGGTGTGCTCGCCGGCGTCGGGGCCGTAGGGCGCCATGCGGGGATAGCCGTTCAGCTGCGGGATGACGACGCCGGTGTCGCGCTCGACGAGCGTGGTGGAGCCGGCCGGCAGCTGCGATGACACGCCGGGCCCTCCCGGCACCCGGTAGGGCATGGCCGAGGTGAAGGTGGCGGTGATGCGGGTGCGGGCGCCGCCGCGGTTGCGGTTGGACCCGGGGAGGTACGTGCGCACCCACCCGGTGGCCGGGACGCGCCGGGCGCCGTCGGCCGGGTACGACACCGCCACCTCGGTGCGGGGCTGATCGCCGAGCAGGTGGCCCCACATCGACTCCCACACGCCGGCGATGGCGGTGGCGGCGTACTCGATGCCGCCGGGCTCGGTGATCAGGTTCGCCGACAGGTACGGCATGGCGGCGCGCAGCGCGGCGATGTGCACGGGCGCCCACTGGGCCTCCACGCTGTGGATGAGGGCCTGCACGTTCTGGCCCAGGTCGAGCTGGGCCTCCGTGGCCCCGTCGAACCCGGCGTTGCGGAAGGCGGTGAGCAGGTCGGCCTTGTCGGGCAGCGGCGGCGCCTTCGGGTTCACCCGGCCGTGGATCGCGATGGCCACGAGGTCGAGCTGGAGCTCCTGGCCGCCCTCGTCGGCCACCGGCGCGAACTCCGGGGGCAGGTAGTACTCGCCGAGGTCGGGCGACTTCGGCTCGAACAGCCAGTCCCACACCTGGTCGCCGATGCCGTGGGCGATCGCGCCCATCAGGTGGGCGATCTCGGGGGCGCAGGGCCCGTGCGGGTCGGTGAGCGGTCCGCACCCGGGCTTGGCCCGGATGACCTCGGCGTAGGCGTCGTGGAAGCGCTGCCAGTGGGCCTCCTCGCCGAAGGTGGTGCCCGGCACGTAGCCCGAGTCGGGGAACTGCGCCCCGGCGTAGACCTGGTCGATGTTCGCGGCGAGCAGGGCTCGCAGGGCGGGCACGTCCACCTCGTCCACCGCGGCCGTGGCCATCCACGCGTGGGTGGTGATGCCGGCGGCGCCGGCCGGCGAACCCGTGGCGAGCGGCACCGCCACCACGATCGCCAGACCGGCGGCCACCGCCGCCATCGAACGTCGGATCCCGGACCTGGCGCGCATGGCTCCCCCACTGGCTGCGGCGTCGGACCCGGGCAAGGTACCCGACCTGGCCCCTGGCCCACCTCCGCGGCCTGTGCGAACATGTGTTCGATGAGCCGGATCCGGTCCGGGGACGACGCCACGATCCTCCACGCCGACCTCGACGCCTTCTACGCGTCGGTGGAGCAGCGCGACCAGCCCGAGCTGCGGGGCCGCCCGGTGATCGTGGGCGGCGGCGTGGTGCTGGCCGCCAGCTACGAGGCCAAGGCGCGCGGCGTCCGCACGGCCATGGGCGGACGGATGGCCCGCAACCTGTGCCCCGATGCCGTGGTGGTGCCGCCCCGGATGCACGCCTACTCCGAGGCCAGCAAGGCGGTCTTCGCCGTGTTCGACGACACCACGCCGCTCGTGGAGGGCATCTCCATCGACGAGGCGTTCCTCGACGTGAGCGGGTTGCGCCGGGTGTCGGGCACGCCCACCGAGATCGCCGTGGACCTGCGCCGACGCGTGCTGGCCGACGTCGGCCTGGCCATCACCGTGGGCGTGGCCCGCACCAAGTTCCTCGCCAAGGTGGCGAGCGGCGTGGCCAAGCCCGACGGGCTGCTCGTCGTGCCGCCCGACCGAGAACTGGCCTTCCTGCACCCGCTGCCGGTGGAGCGCCTCTGGGGCGTGGGTGCGGTGACCGCCGAGAAGCTCCACCGGCGCGGGATCGCCACCGTGGCCGACGTCGCCCAGCTCACCGAGGAACAGCTCGTGGCGCTGCTGGGGCGCGGATCGGGGCGCCACCTCCACGCCCTCGCCCACAACCGGGACCCGAGGCCGGTGGAGGTCGGGCGGCGGCGCCGGTCGATCGGATCCCAGCGCGCCCTCGGTCGCCGCCCGCGCACCGCCGCCGAGCTCGACGCCGTGCTCGTGGCCCTCGTGGACCGCGTCACCCGCCGGCTCCGGGCCGCCGACCGCGTGGGCCGCACCGTGGTGCTGCGCCTGCGCTTCGCCGACTTCACGCGGGCCACCCGGTCCCACACCCTCCCCCAGCCCACCGCCGACACCGCCGTGGTCCTGGGGGCCCTGCGCGCCGTGCTGGCCGACGCCACGCCGCTGATCGAGGCGCAGGGCATCACCCTGCTCGGCATCTCGATCGCCAACCTCGACGACGCCCGGGCCGTGCAGCTCTGCCTCCCCTTCGATGGCCACGGCCGAGCGCTCGACATCGCCCTCGACCACGTGCGGGACCGCTTCGGCAGCGACTCGGTCACCCGCGCCGTGCTGCTGGGGCGCGACCTCGGCCCGAGCGTGCCGCTGCTGCCCGACTAGGGACCTTGGTCCCGGAACCGGAAGCTCGGTCGGAGTTCCGGGAGAGCGAGCCGGAGGCGCTGGAGGACGGGGGCCCCGACGTCGATGCAGCCGACATGGAGGACGAGGGAGGGGCCGCGGTGGGCGTCCACCTGGGCGGCCTCGACGGCACCATGGAGCGGTCGGTGGGTGCGTTCCTCGAGGCGCGCCACGCCTCCCGCTTCGCGGTGACCGACCAGGGCGCGGCCGACATCGTGCTCGTCGACCTCGACCAGCCCCACGCCGCTGCGGTGCTCGACGCCGCCGGCCCCGCCCAGGTGGTGGTGGGGATCGGCTTCGACGCCGAGCCGCGACGGGAGGGCTGCCGCCGCTACGTGCAGAAGCCCCTGAGCGGCGGCGTGCTCGTGAACGCGCTGGCCGACGCCGTCTCGCTCGTGGGCACCCGACCGGCGGTGCTCCGTCCCGTGCGGGTCGAGCGCCCGAGCCACGCGCGGGACCTGTTCACCAAGGCCGCCTGGCCGCGGCCCGCGCCCCCCGCCGCCGCGGCCGCCCTGCCGCCGCCGCACCGGCCCCCGCCCGGCCGGCCCCGGCCGCCGCCCGCCTCGATCGCGCCGTGCACGACCGACCGCTGCGCCTGGTGGAGGTGACCCTGGCGGCTCGTCGGGAGCGCAGCCGAGGCACTCTCCGGAGCACCGGCTCGAGGGTGGAGGCGGTGCCGGCGCGCAGCGGAGGGGACCTCGGCGACCCGTCGGTGCTGGCGTCCTACCGGTACCGCGCCGGCGACCACCTCGACGGGCTCCTGCGGCAGACCGTCGAGCGCCACCCGGGAGACCGCTGGGAGCTGCGCAGCCCGGTGCTGTCGCTGCAGGCCGATCCCGGGGACGGCACCGTGCTGGTCTCCGGTTCGGACCGGCGGCTCCGGACCTGCTGCGCGGCGCCGTTGGACGGCAGCTGGGAGGTGCGCACCCTTCGCCGGGCCCCCGAGGCGACCGCCGCGCGCCGGATCCCCCTCGGCGAGCTGCGCTGGAACGTGGCGGTGTGGTGCTCGCAGGGACGCCTGCCCGACGGGATGGACCCGTTCGCCCCGGTGGGCGTGGCGGCCTGGCCCGACCTCACCCGCGGCGTGCTCACCCCGTCGGCCATGCCGGTGGTGGCACTGCTCGTGGCCGCGCCGCGGCGCCCGACCGACGTGGCCGAGGTGCTGGGCATCCCCCGCACCCACGCCTTCGTCGTGCTCGCCGCGCTGGACTCGCTGGGCCTGCTCCGGTCCGGGCCGGCCGCGGCCGACGCCGGCCTCGGCGACGGCGCTCGGCGGCCCCCCGCCGACGCCGAGCGCGGGGTGCTGCGCCGGCTCCTCGGAAGGCTCCGGGTCGCATGAGCGCCGACCACTACAAGGTGCTCTTCACCGGTCCGGCGGGTGCCGGCAAGACCACCGCGATCCGCACGATCAGCGACCACCTGCCGATGATGACCGACGTCGCCGCCACCGACGAGACGCGAGATCGCAAGCCGTCCACCACCGTGGCCATGGACTACGGCGTGATCCGCCTCGGCCGCGACGAGGTGGTCCACCTGTACGGCACGCCGGGCCAGGACCGCTTCGACTTCATGTGGGAGATCCTCCAGGAGGGCGCCCTCGGGCTGCTCGTGCTGGTGGACAACGCCCGACCGGACCCCGTCGGCGACCTCACCCGCTTCCTCGACGCGTACGACGCCTTCATCGCCGCCACCGGGGTGGCCGTGGGCATCACCCGGACCGACGTGTCGGCCCACCCGCCCCGGCAGGACTACGTCGACCTGCTCGCCCGTCGCGGCCTGCGCTGCCCCGTGTTCTCCGTGGACGCCCGGGACCCGCGCGACGTGTCCCTGCTCCTCCAGAGCCTCCTCTACTGCCTCGACCCGGAGGCCAGCCCGGCATGACCTCGCTCACGCTCGCCCCCTCCCTGTTCGTCTGGCCCACGCCCGGCGGGGTGCTCCACGCGGTCACCCACGGCCACGACGACGATGCCGCCACCCGGCTGGTGCGCGCCGTGCTGCGGACCGCCGAGCCGGTGTGCACCGACCACCTCGACCTGCTGCCGCTCACCGGCGAGGCCGACCCGCAGGCGGCGCTGGCGGTGGTGGCCGCCGCGCAGGACGCCGGCTGGATCGAGGGGCGGACCGAGCCCCCCACCCCGGTCGACGGCCCGCTGGGCCGGGCGCTGCCCGAGCTGCTCGCGCCGCTGTCCGACGTAGGGCAGGCGGCGCTCGTGGACGACCAGGGCTTCGCCCTCTCGAGCGTGGGGTTCACCTCCGAGGCCGAGGCGGAGCTGTCGATCCTGGCCGCGGAGGTGGTGCGCCTCCAGCAACGTCGCACCACCCTGGCGGCGGCATCGGCCACGCCGGTGACGGGGTGGGCGCTCGTGGACCACCACGGGACGGCCTCGGTGACGATCTTCCCCCTCGCCATCGGACCCCAGCCGTTCGTGCTCATCGTGGGCGGGCTCCCCCGGCTCGGCCACGACCCCTTCACCTGGCTCGTCGCCGCCCTCAGCCGCCGCTACGACGCCGATCCGGCGGACCCACCCCCCGACCCCGCGTCGGCTCCACCAACCACCCCAGGAGGGACCCAACATGCGTGAAGACGTCCTCGGCGGCACGCTCGCCGAGCTCAACAGCACCTCGGCCGACATCGAGGCCTCGGCGGTGATCAGCACCGACGGCCTGATGATGGCGGCCATGCTCCCCCAGGGGCTCGACCAGGACCGGGTGGGCGCCATGTCGGCGGCCATCTTGTCGCTGGGCGATCGCACCTCGGCCGAGCTCGGGCGGGGATCGCTCGAGCAGGTCCTCATCAAGGGCGACCGCGGCTACGTGCTCATGACCCACGCCGGCGAGGAGGCCGTGCTCACGGTGCTGGCCACGCCCGACGCCAAGCTCGGCCTGATCTTCCTCGACGTGAAGCGCGCCGCCGCCGCCATCTCGCGGGTGATCTGACCGTGGCCGCCACCATCCCCGACATGGACCGGCGCGACGTCGTGGGCGACGCCGTCGAGCACCACCTCACCTTCCACGACGGCACCACCCGGACCGTCTACGTCACCGACGTGGAGACCCCCTACCCCGACGGCAAGCTCATCGTCTCGCGCACCGATCCCGAGGGCGTCATCACCATGGTGAACCGCTCGTTCGTGGAGATGTCGGGCTACGCCGAGGACGAGCTGCTCGGCGCCCCCCACCACATCCTGCGGCACCCCTTCATGCCGGGCCCGGCGTTCAAGGACCTGTGGGACACCGTCGCCACCGGCCGCAAGTGGCACGGGTACGTGAAGAACCTGCGACGCGACGGCGGGTACTACTGGGTGTACGCCACCGTGATCGCCAACGTCCGCAACGGCGAGATCGTGGGCTACACGTCGGTGCGTCGCAAGCCGTCGCGCGCCCAGGTGGAGGCCTGCATCGAGCTGTACCCCACCCTGCACGAGGGGGCGAACGCATGACCCGCACCTTCACGGTCTCGCCCGACTTCCCGCCCGACCACATCTCGGGCTGGTACGTGCTCAACACGTTCCTCCAGCGCCAGACCGGCGAGCACATCCACCTCGAGCTCTACGACACCTTCGACCAGCAGCGCGCCGCCATCGCCGCCGGGGGCATCGACCTCATCTACGCGAACCCCTTCGACGCCGCCACCCTCGTGCGCGACCACGGGTTCGTGGCCGTGGCCCGCCCCGACGGGGTGCGCGACGAGGCCGTGATCGTGGTGCCCGAGGGATCGCCGGTGCAGAAGGTTGAGGACCTCCGGCCCGGCTGCCGCGTGGCATCCACCGACGACCCCGACGTTCGGATGATCGGGATGATCATGCTCGAGCCCGCCGACCTCGGCCCCGACACGATCGTGGCCATCGAGCGGCCCACCTACGTCCTCGTGGCCAAGGCGCTGATCATGGGCGACGCCGACGTCGGCGTGTTCCTGGCCGACGCCTACGACGGCCTCTCGGGCACCACCCGCTCGGCCCTGCGCCCGCTGGTCGCCAGCCAGATCGGCGTGATCAGCCACATGCTGATGGTGGGCCCGGCCCTGGTGCCGCAGCTCGACGCGCTGCGCGAGCTCGTCCTCGGCATGCACGACGACCCGGCCCAGCGATCGATCGTGGAGGGCCTCGGGTTCGACGCCTGGCTCCCCGTCGACCACGAGGAGACCGAGTTCATGATCGACCTGATGGACACCCTGCTGGCCGACTGAGCCGGCCCTTCGACCCGGGAGCGAACCCATGGACCTCGCCAAGCTCCAAGCCGAGATCGTCTCGGAGATGGTGCCCGCCAGCCTGGTGAGCGCGGCCGACGCGCTCGCCATCGCCCGCCACGCCGACCTGCTGCTCGGCATGGAGGACGTGCTCGTGGCCGACTTCTACGACGCCCTCCTCGCCCACGACCCGACGGCCGACGTGTTCGAGCCCGGCGAGCGTCCCCGCCGCGAGGCGACGCTCCGACAGTGGTGGCGCCGCACCGTGACCGGGCCGCTCGACGAGCGGTACTGGGCGTGGATGGGCCTGGTGGGCGTGGTCCACATCCGCCGCGGGGTGCGGAACCCGATGATGCTGTCGGCGATGGCCCTGGTGGAGGACGTGGTGCACCGCGAGGCGCGCGCCGCCGGCCTGGAGCCCGACGACGTGGACGCGCTCGAGACGGCGTTCGCCCACGTGGCCCGCACCGCCTCGGCGGTGATCTCGGAGTCCTACACCCAGTCCTACGTGGGCGCGCTCCAGGCCCTGGGCGGCCTGAACCCGAAGCTGCTCGCCAACATGCTGGCCATCGAGATCCAGGCCATCGAGGACGCCGGCCGGGCGTCGCTCGGCTGAGGGGGCGATCGTGGGACGGGCATCGCTCATCGTCGGCCGGGAGCTGCCGGGCCTGGCGGGGGAGCCGCTGCCGTGGCGACGCGGCCTCCCGACCGATCCCGACGATCCGCCACCCGGTCCCGAGCGCGGCCTGCCGCTGGTGCTGCCCGGACCCGGGGCGCCGGCACCGGTGCACCCGTCGGGCCTGTTCTCCCGACCGGCCCTCGTGCCGAGGTCGGCCACCGTGGCGCCGACACCACCACCGACACCGGAACCGGCACCGACACCGACCCGGCCGCGCCGGCTGCCCGAGCCCCGACCGACGGTCGCCCCGACCCCGCGCCGCCCGATCGGCGCGATCGCCGCCATCCTCGCCATGACGGCGCTGTGGGCCTGCTGGCGTCGCCGTCGCCGTCGCCGGCGCCGCTGACCGACGTCAGCCCGAGGCGCCGGCCACCACCGGCGCGAGCAGGCGGGCCAGCGCGTCGGGCCCGGTGAGCGCCGCGGGTCGGGCGCCCCACACCACCTGGTGCTGCTCGGACGCCAGCACCAGGAGGAAGACCACCCGGACCAGGGGCACGGGCAGGTCGAAGCACCGGGCGTACCAGCCGGTGAGCAGCTCCACGCTGTCGAGCACCTGGCCCACCACCTCGGCGGCCAGCTCGGGGTGGCGGGCGGCCACCTGGAGGAGCCGCCGCCCGGTGATCCCCTGGTGGTCCTGCCACGCCCGCACGCGATGGGCCAGGTGCGCCACGAGCGCCGGAGGCCCCACGTCGGGCCGGGGCCGGAACAGCTCCGTGGGGACGCGACCCACCTGCTCGGTCCGCGCCAGGTCGGCCAGGGCGGCGCCGGTGGTGCCGAAGGCGTCGAAGAAGGCCGTGCGGGACCGGTGCACCGATCGGGCCACGTCGCCGGGCACGAGGGCGCGCGGCTCGGCGAGCAGGGCGCGGTGCAGGGCGGCGCGCAGCTCGCCGAGGGCCTGCGCCCCGCGGTCGGAGTGGCCGGCGAGCGCCGGTCGCGCCACCGTCGGCCGGTCCAGGTCGACCACGCCCGCGACCCGCCCGTCGGTGGTCGCCTCCGGCTCCAGCAGCACCTCGGCGAGGCCCGTCACGTGCCCGGCCAGCGCGGCGAGGTCGGCGTCGGCCACCACGAGCCGCCCGATCGCTCCGGCCTGGTCGGCCAACGCCGCCACGAGGTGGAGCCAGGAGGCCGACCGGCCGTAGTCCGCGCCGCCGTCGGCCACGGCCACCGCCGCCGCCCGGAGCTCGGCGGTGCGCCGCCGGTGGTGGGCGGCCACGAACGGCTCGCTCCAGAGCCCGACCGCCAGCACCTCGCGCGGCAGGGCGCCCCGGGCCAGCACCGACGCCAGCACGGCCTCGGTGGCCGCGCCCGGGCCCACGGGATATGCCGGCGGCGTGCCGACGGCGTCGTGGTCGAGCGCGAGCAAGCCGGCCACCTCCACGAGGGTGTCGATGCCGTCGAAGCGGGCGTAGAACGACGAGGCCGACGTGTCGGCCCCATCGAGCACCTCCTCGAGCCGAAGGGGTTCCGCCGGGTGGGCGGCCATCGCATCCCACGCCGCCCCGAGCATCCGGCGGGTCGTCTCCACGCTGCGGTGCTGCTGGGGCGACCGGTAGCCGTCCACCGCCACGACGCGCAGCGCCCCCTCGTCGGCGCCCCAACCCGGCCGCCGGTCAGCCACCGTCGGCCACCCCGATCGCAAGCCCCGCCGCCGTCGCCACGAACGCGTCCACGAACCGCTCGACGTCGGGGCAGGTGTCGACGTCGGACACCACGGCCACGCCGAGGCACCCGGCGTAGGACAGCGCACCCACGCCGAGGGTGACGTTCCCGACCAGCGGCACCACCGGGAACGCCTCGCGCAGGCGGCATCCGGCGAGGTGGAGCGGCATCGGGGGTCCGGGCAGGTCGGCCACGTAGGCGTTGGCCATCCGCTGCCGGTCGAAGCGCCGCCAGGAGAGCCGCTGGGCGACGCCGCTGCGGGCCACCACGCCCGAGGGCGGGACGAAGGAGGAGCGCTTGGCCCGGCGCGTGGCGCTCGCCATGGCCTCGACCCGGGCGCCCGGGGTGCACGACCCGAGGGGCACCGGCACGAGCATCGAGGCGTCGCGGTTGCCCGACGGCTCGCCGTCGACCTCGTCGTGCATCGACACCGGCACCACCGCCCGCAGCACCAGGTCCTCCACCGGCTCGCCCCGCTGCCGGAGCAGGCTCCGGAGGCCCGCCGCGGTCAGGGCGAGCAGCACGTCGTTGATCGTGGCGCCGTGCCGGTGCGCCGCCGAGCGGACCTCCTCGAGGTCGAGCCGGACGAACGACAGGCGTCGAGCCGACCCGATCGGCCGGTTGAGGCTGGTGCGCGGGGCCCGGGGTCGCGCCACCCGAGCCAGGCCGGTCGCGGTCGCCACCGCTCTGCGGGCCGTGGCCACCGGGTGGCGCGCCTCGGCGAGGAGCTCGCGACCGACGGCGGCCCGGCGACGCCGGGCATCGGCGCGGAGGTCGGCGTCGCCGGGCACCGGACGCGCCGACCAGGGGACGGCACCGGCGGGCGCCGCGTCGGGCTCGACGTCGAGGAAGGCCCCGACCGTGGCGATGCCGGCCAACCCGTCGGCCATCGCGTGGTGCAGCTTCAGGTACAGCCCGGCCCGCCCCCCGGAGAGGCCGGGCAGCAGCCACATCTCCCACCGGGGCCGGTCGGGGTCGAACGGGCGACGCCGGATCCGCTCCACCTCGGCCAGCAGCTCCGGCTCGCCGGCGCCGGCTGGGAGCGGCTCGCACCGGACGTGGTGGGCCACGGCGAAGGCGCCGTCGTCGGCCCAGTACGGCCCACCTCGGCCGGGCGGCGGGCGGTGCAGCACCTGGCGCAGCCGGGGCACGAGGTGGAGCCGGTCCTCCACCGTGCGGCGCATCCGCTCGAGGTCGAGCGGCGGGCCGCCGGCCGAGGGTGGGTCGAGGATCGCCACGGCGCCCATGTCCTCGGGCCAGCCCCGGTCCTCGGGCCAGAGCATCATCAAGTCGGCCGGCAGGAGCCGCTCCACCGGCGGCTCGCCGGCATCGGCGCCCACGGCGCGGCCTGCAGCGGTCTCCCTCACGCCTCCCAGCGTGATCGCCTCGACCGTCACGCCCCAGGGGCGTTGGTCACTCTCCGCGCAGGCGGTACGACCATCGGTAGGGGCCGGGGCCCACCCGATGGTCGGGGGCGGTGTCGGGTCCGACCGCGCCGGACCCCACGCCGCGGTGGCGGGCGTCGAGCCACACGTAGCAGTCGTCGCGCACCGGGAGGTCCTCGAGGTGCGCGGCATCGGCCACCTCCTCGTCGGTCCACCGGCTGACGGTCACGTCGAGGCCGTCGAGCTGGTCGACCACCAGGAGCGGGCGCCCGGCGCCGTCGAGGAACCGGAGCCAGCGCACCCCGGTGCGGTTCCCGCTCGCCTGGGGGTGCACGTAGGGCACCGCCCACTCAGCCACCGCCGTGGTCCACCGCCCGACGCGGGTGGAGGCCCGGCGGTCCGAGTACCCCTCGTGGGGCCCGTCCCCCAACCACTCCACCGAGTGCACGCCCGGCCCGAGGTGCAGGCGCACCCCCACCCGGGCGAGGTCGTCGAGCTCGGCCGGCACGTCCACCGCGTGGGCCACCACCTGGGCGCCGTCGCCGTCGAGGACCACGGTGGTCTCGAGCGGGGCGAGGGCGGCGGGGGTGCGCAGGCCGAGCCGCTCCCAGCGATCGGCGTGCGGGGCGAGCACCGGCCCGAACGCCTCGTTGTCGATCGGCGCCCGCCACAGCGAGAGGGCCGGTTCCAGGGCATCGAGGTCCGGTCCGCCCGACACCGGGCCCGGCGCGATCGACCGACCGGGCTCGGCCGCCACCAGCACCTGCTGGCGGGCCACCACGTGGCCGGCCGGCGCCCACGGCTGCTCGCCGATCGTGGCGAACGCCAGCGTGAGGTGGGCGCGCTCGCCGGGGCCGAGCACCAGCGGGGGCACCGGGACGCGCACCTCGGCCGAGGCGCCGGGCGCCAGGTCGAGCGGGTCGAGCTCGCCGTCGGCCACGACCACGCCGTCGACCTCCACCACCCAGGTGGGCCGCAGCCAGGCGAGGTCCACGACGTCGTGCTCGTTGGTCACCCGCAACCGGCCCCGCCCGGCGTCGACCGCCGAGATCCGCACCGGGGCGATCACCGCCGCCAGCTCCAGGAGCGACGGGTGGGGCACGCGGTGCGCGTCCACGAGCCCGTTGCAGCAGAACGGCCCGTCGTTGGGCACGTCGCCGAAGTCGCCGCCGTAGGCGAGGCGCTCGGTGCCGTCGGGCAGCCCCTGGAGGAGCGCCTGGTCCACCCAATCCCAGACGAACCCGCCCTGGAGGCCCGGGTGGGTGCGGATGGCGTCCCAGTAGTCGTCGAGCGAACCGCAGGAGTTGCCCATGGCGTGGATGTACTCGCACATGACCAGCGGCCGGTCCGGCCTGCCGTGCGAGGCCCAGGCCACGAGGTCCTCCACCGCCGGGTACATGGGCACGATGAGGTCGGACTCGGGGGTGGCCCGGGCGAGCAGCTCGCCCATCTCGGGCATGACGCCGCCGGCGAGCTCGGTGAACACCGCCTCGCCGATGCTGCTCTCGTACTGGATCGGCCGCGTGGGGTCCCACGCCCGGAGCCACTCGGCCGCGGCGCGCAGGATCGGGGCGCGGCCGCTCTCGTTGCCGAGCGACCACCCCACGATCGACGGGTGGCCCTTGTCGCGCTGGGCCATCCGGGTGATGCGCTCGAGCACCGCCGACCCCCACCGGGGGTCCTTGAGCAGGCTGCGCAGGTAGGCGTGGGTCTCGAGGTTCGCCTCGTCCACCACGTAGAGCCCGAGCCGGTCGCAGGCGTCGAGGAAGCGGGGGTCGTTCGGGTAGTGCGAGGTGCGCACGGCGTTGATGCCGTGCTGCTTCATCAGCACGACGTCGGCCTCCATCGACTCGACGGTCACCGCCTTGCCCCGGTGCGGATCGTGGTCGTGGCGGTTCACGCCCTTGATCAGCACCGCCCGCCCGTTGATCAGCAGCTCGTGGCCCACCACCTCCACGCGCCGGAAGCCCACCCGCTGCGACACGACGTCGACCTCGGTGCCCTCGGCGTCGAGGAGGGCCACGGTGAGGTCGTGGAGGTTCGGCACCTCCGCGCTCCACGGCGCCACGTCGGGCACGTCGAGCTCCACCACGGTGCGGCGCCCCTCGAAGAAGAACCAGTTGGGGAACGGGTCGGTGGGGTGCTCGAAGCGCACGCCGGCGGTGGCCTCCCGATCGCCCAGCGCCACCCGCACCGACCAGTCCGAGGGCCCGGCGCCGTCGGCCCCCACGTGCACCGCCACCCGCAGGTGGCCGTGGCCGGTGGCCGGGTCGTAGTCGGCCACGGGGTGGAGGTCGGCGATGTGCACCGGCGGCGTGGCGTAGGCGAAGACCGTGCGGTGGAGGCCGGCGTGGTGCCAGTGGTCCTGGTCCTCGAGGTAGGTGGCCTCGGACCACCGCACCACCGTGAGGGCCAGCTCGAAGGGCACGCCCGGCTCCACCACGCCGGTGAGGTCCACCTCGTGGGGAAGGCGCGAGTCCTTGCCCATGGCCACCGGCCGGCCGTCGACGTGCACGTAGAGCACGGTCTCGGCACCGCCCACGTGCAGCACGAGCCGCTGGCCGGCCCAGCCCGCCGGCAGGGTGACGGTGCGCCGGTGCACCCCGGTGGGGTTGGCGTCGGGCACGCTCGGCGGCGGGCCCGGGAACGGCATCTGGATGTTCGTGTACTGCGGGCGGTCGAACCCCTGCATCGTCCAGCAGCCCGGTACCTCCACGGCGGCCCATCCGTCGGTGGGCCCGACCAGGTCGTCGACGGTCACGGCCTCGGGTCGATCGCGGAGCACGAACGCCCACCCACCGTCGAGCGACACCACGTCGGGCCGCGCGAGGTAGGTGGACGTGGGCACCCGCCCCACCCCGGTCACCTCGGGCGTGGCCCAGGACCGGGGCCCGAAGTCGTCCAGCGGCGCCCGCCCCTCGCCGCGCGTCGTGCCATCTGCTCCCGTCACGGCCCAGACCTTTGCACGCGCCCGGCACCCGACGGACCGGTCTGCGAACATCTCGGCCGACGGCGGTCGAGCAGGGAGGCCGAGCATGCGGATGACGGTGGCGAGGCAGCTCGGTGCGGTTGCGGTCTCGGGCCTCCTGGCGCTGGCCGGGTGCGGCGTGCAGGCGGCCGACGACGTCTCCGGCCCCAGCACCACCACCGCCACCACGACGCCCGGATCCACGACGAGGACGCCGACGTCGACGTCGACGTCGACCACCACCACCGAGGCGCCCACCACGGCGCCCGCCACCACCGCCCCGGCCACCACCACGTCGGTGCCCGGGTCCGACGACGCCGCCAGGGCCGACTTCGTCGAGCGGGCCAACCGGATCTGCCGGGAGGGCGGCGCCGCCCTGGCCGGCCAGGAACCCGACACGAGCGACCAGGCCGCGCTCGCCGCGTACGTGACCGACACCTTCGTGCCCGCGGTCCGCCGGCAGCTCGACGACATCCGCGCCCTGGGCTTCCCGCCGGGCGACGAGGCCGAGCTCGCCGCCATCCTCGACGACACCGATGCCGCCCTGGACCGCCTCGCCGCCGACCCGATCGGGGTCATCGACTCGGGTCGGGACCCCTTCGCCGACGTGAACCAGCGGCTCAACGCGTACGGCCTCACCGACTGCGGCGCCTCCTGACCCGGGCTCAGCGGCGGCGATAGGAACGCGACAGGTTCTCGTGCCCCTCCCGTCACAGGGGGCCAACGAAGCAGAAACCGCCCTTCCGTATGTTCAGTCTCGCAACAGGTCCGGTCCGGACCTCCGGCTGAGGGAGGAGGGTTTCCATGCGCAGGACGACGCTCTGCCTGCTCCTGTTGACGGCCCTCCTCACCTGCACGTTGATCGCCGGCACGCCGGTGAACAACGACCCGAGCCCCGCCGCTCGGACCGCCGGCATCCACCTGACCACCACGTCCGCCCCCGCCCGAGCCGCCCAGACGGCCCTGGCCTCGATGCTGCCGAGCCTCCTGGCGCTGGTGGCCATCGTCCTCATCGCCCGCCGCAACCCGATCCGGGGCCGGCGGGCGGATCGCGTCACGCCCCTGCCCCGAGCGCTCCTGCGCTCACGAGCAGGCGAGCGACGCGGACCACCCCTCTTCGCGTGACGCGCTGAGCCCGCCGGCCGAGCCGGCGCCCGGCTCGTGCGTCGCGACGTTCCGGCTCGTCGAACCCGACCGAGCCACCCGATCCCGGCCGCCACGGCCGGTGACCCTCTGCGGCTGACCCCTGCCGCAGTCACCCCGCTGAGCCCTTGGACGTGCGCGCCCCGCCACGGCCCTGGACCGGCACGCACCAAGGAGAACCCGATGCCACCCTCGACCCCCGTCCGACGACGTCGCCGACGTCTCGCCCCGAAGCTCATGGTGGGCTTCGGCGTCGCCGCCACCGCCCTCGCCACGTGGTCCGGCACCGCCGGAGCCCAGGACGCCTCCGAGGCCGTCCAGGTGAACCTGGACAACGTGTGGATCCTGGTCTGCGCCGTCCTCGTGATCTTCATGCAGGCCGGCTTCGCGCTCGTGGAGGCCGGCATGACCGGCGCCAAGAGCGTGGCCAACATCATGATGAAGAACCTGATCGACTTCTGCGCCGGTGCCGTGGCGTTCCTGGCGGTGGGCTACGCCATCGCCTTCGGCGGCTCCACCGAGGGCATGGGCAAGTTCATCGGGGCCGACGGCTTCTTCCTCGGTGACGGCGCCTTCACCTACGGCAACCTGACCGTGCCGGTGTTCTTCATGTTCCAGGTGGCCTTCGCCGCCACCGCCGCCACGATCGTGTCCGGCGCCATGGCCGAGCGAACCAAGTTCAAGGCGTACCTCTGCTACAGCTTCGTGATCAGCCTGATCATCTACCCGGTGGTCGTCCGCTGGGTGTGGGGCGGTGGCTGGCTGCTGCAGATGTCCACCCCGTACCACGACTTCGCCGGCTCCGGCATCGTGCACATGGTGGGCGGCGTCACGGCCTTCTGGGGCGCCAAGGCGCTCGGCCCCCGCATCGGCAAGTTCGGTGCCGACGGCACGCCTCGGGCCATGCCGGCCCACTCGGTCCCCTACGCCATCCTCGGCTGCTTCATCCTCCTCGTGGGCTGGTACGGCTTCAACCCCGGCTCCGAGCTGGCCGCCGACGCGGCGATCGGCGGCATCGCCGTCACCACCACCGCCGCCGGCGCCATGGCGGCGCTCGTGGCCATGGCCGTCGTGTGGATCCGCAGCGGCCGCCCCGACGTGGGCATGACCGGCAACGGCCTCCTGGCCGGCCTCGTCGCCATCACCGCCGGCTGCGCGGCGGTCACGCCGCAGGCCGCCCTGATCATCGGCGCCTGCGCCGGCGTGATCGTGGTGCTCGGCGTCGAGTTCGTCGAGAAGGTGCTCAAGGTCGACGACCCGGTGGGCGCCGTCGCCGTCCACGGCATGTGCGGCTTCTTCGGCGTGGCGGCGGTCGGCCTGTTCGCCCGCAACGACGCCGAGGGCTTCTGGAAGCAGGGCCTGCTCTACGGCGGTGGCCCCGACCAGCTCATCTCGCAGCTGATCGGCCTGGCCGCCATCCTCGTGTGGACCAGCGTGATGGCGATCATCTGCTTCGCCATCATCAAGGCCACCGTGGGCCTGCGGGTCACCGAGGCCGAGGAGCTCCAGGGCCTCGACATCCTCGAGCACGGGACCGCCGGGTACGGCGAGGGCTTCGGCACCTTCGTGCCCCACGCCCCCATCCACGGACACGGCGCCGAGGCGATCGCCATGGCCGAGTCCTGACCTGACCTGACCGGTGCGCGGCCGGCCGGGCGAGCAGCTCCCCCCACTGCTCGTCCGGCCCGCCGCCGGTCCGCCGCCACCTCCTCCCCCCGTCGAGATCGTTCGCCCGCACCTGGCTCCCTGAGCCCGACGACCCCGGACCCCCCATGACCCTCACCTCCTCCACCGTCCGCGCCTCGGCCCTGCGCCCGGCCCACCCCCTGCCCGTCGTCGACGAGGACCGGCTCCTCCGCCTGCACGACCGCTGGGTGGCCCTCACCGACCTCCAGGTGCCCGTGGTGGAGCGCCTCCTCGACCGGCTCGGCTCGATGGTTCCCCTCGACGACCTGCGGTCCGCCTACGGCGGCGCCGGCGGGAGCACCGACGACGAGGCCATGCGCTCCCTGCTGCACCGCATCGGCCGACGCCTCACCGCCGTGGGCGCCACCGTCACCTTCGCGCCCAACCGGGGCGGGATGATGGTCACGGTGTCCGACACCGACCTCCGGGGGGCGGTGTCGTGAAGCTCGCCGAGCCGATCCGGCACACGTGGAGCGAGTCCGACCGCCTGGTGCCGCGCACCGTGGTGCGGCCCCTCCAACGGGTGCTCGAGCACGAGGCGGCCGGCGGCGTGGTGATGCTGCTCGCCGCCGTCACGGCCATCGTCTGGGCCAACTCGCCGTGGTCGCAGTCCTACGTCGACCTCTGGTCGATGCCGGTCAAGGTGGAGGTGGGCGAGCTGCTCCACCTCGACCACCTCACCCTCCAGCACTGGGTCAACGACGCGCTGATGACGCTGTTCTTCCTGCTGGTGGGCGTCGAGATCAAGCGGGAGCTCGTGCACGGCGAGCTCAAGAACCCCCGCGCGGTGGCGCTCCCCGTGGCCGCCGCCCTGGGCGGCATGGCCCTGCCGGCGGTCATCTACTCCCTGCTCAACGCGGGCGGGCCAGGGGCCGACGGCTGGGCCATCCCCACCGCCACCGACATCGCGTTCGCCGTCGGCATCGTGTCGATGCTCGGCAAGCGCGTGCCCACCCCCGCCAAGCTCTTCCTGCTCACGCTGGCCGTGGCCGACGACATCGGCGCCATCGTGATCATCGCCGTCTTCTACACGGGCAGCCTCTCGTGGGGCTGGTTGGGCCTGGCGGGCCTCGGCCTGCTCGCGATCTGGGCGATGCGCCGGGCCGACGTGTACAGCCTGGCCCCCTACCTGGCGGTGGGGACGTTCGTGTGGCTCTCGCTGCTCGAGTCGGGCGTGCACGCCACACTCGCCGGCGTGGCCCTCGGCCTGCTCACCCCGGCCTGGCCGCTGCGGTCGCCGCGCCGGTTCCCCCGCCAGACCCGCCGGACGCTCGACCGGCTCGAGCACGCCTACTTCGACCGCGTCCTCACCCACGAGGAGTTCGAGGAGAACGAGGAGCACCTGGCCGAGATCGCCCGGCAGGCCAAGCTCGCCACCAGCCCCCTCACCCGGCTCGAGCAGGGCCTGGCGCCCTGGGTGGCCTACGTGGTGGTGCCCCTGTTCGCCCTGGCCAACGCCGGGGTGGCCCTCACCGGCGACGGGCTCGCCAACCTGGCATCGGACCGGATCACGCTCGGCGTGGTGGCGGGCCTGGTGCTCGGCAAGACCTTCGGCGTGTTCGGAGCGACGATGGTTGCCCTGAAGCTCCGCATCGGCGAGCGGCCGGCCGGCACGACCATCCGCCAGCTGTTCGGCCTGGCCATCGTGGCCGGCGTGGGCTTCACCGTGGCGCTGTTCGTGGCGTCGCTGTCGTTCGACTCGGCGGCCGCCACCGACTCGGCCAAGGTCGGGATCCTGCTCGGCAGCCTCCTCGCCGGCGGCATCGGCTTCGCGGTGCTGCGCACCGCCCCGAGCGTGGAGGCGGCGTCGGACGACGAGCTTGTGGTCGACGTGGACGCCCCGGTCGGCGCCTCGTCGTCCGCGGTGCCGGTGCTCGGCTGAGCGGAGGTGGGGCTCAGCCGGCCTCGGGAGCGAGCTCGGCGAAGTCGTCGCGGGCGAGCGACTCGGTGGTGAGCGAGCCGTCGGCCCGCGGCACCTCCACCGGCTCGCCGTCGATGGTGAAGTCGACGCTCCCGATGCCCGAGCGGCCCGTGAGGGTGAAGACGATCTGGGCCAGCGCCAGGGTCTGCACCTCCGGCCGGAGGTCGCTGAAGGCCGGGCTGAGGTCCACCTCCGCCACGCCGCGCTCGGTGCCCACGTCGGCGATCTGGTCCGGGGGCAGCAGCGACTCGATCCCGCGCGCCTGCTCGCCCTCGGTCGGCCCGGTGGAGAGCGCGCCCAGCAGCTCGGGCAGGCCGGCGCCCGACGCAAGGGTGCGCGACACGAGCGTGAGCCGGTCGTCGCGCACCAGGTAGAGGCCGACCGCCTCGCCCGACGCCGGCGGCGCCGAGGTGGCCGGGGGCTCGAGCAACCCGAAGGGGACCTGGTCGGGCGCGATCCGGTGCGCGTCGTCCTCGGCGCCCACCGAGCAGGCGGCCAACGCCGAAAAGCCGGCGGCGGCCGCCACCACCACGGCGAGGGCCCGACGGCCCGGCCCCCTCACCGGTCTGCCACCGGGATCTCGATCACGAAGCGCGCCCCGCCGCCGGGCCGGTCGGTCACGGTCACCGTGCCGCCGTGGAGGCGCACGTGCTCGGCCACGAGCGCCAAGCCGAGGCCGGTGCCCGGCGCCGACGACTCGGCGCCTCGCGCGAAGCGGTTGAAGATGTACTGCCGCTCGTGCTCGGGCACGCCGGGACCGTGGTCGTCGACCTCGATGCGCAGCCGCTCCTCTGCCTCGGCGATCGTGATGGTCCTGGCGCCCCCGCCGTAGTTGTCGGCGTTGTCGAGCACGTTGACCACGGCCTGGCCGATGCGGCGCTTGTCGAGGGCCACCACCCGACCAGGCTCCCACGAGGAGACCACCTCGATGTCCTCGCGGTGGGTGGCCTCGAGCAGGTGCTGCACGAGGTCCACCGGATCGACCGGCCCGAGCGCCAGTTCGGCCACCCCGGCCTCGGCCCGCCCGATCTCGAGCAGGTCGAGGATCAGGCTGCGGAAGCGGGCCACCTCCGTGCCGAGCACGTCGAGGGCCTCGCGACCCGCGGGATCGTCGACGCGACGGTTCGCCACCGACAGGGCCGCGTCCATGGTGGCCAGCGGCGAGCGCAGCTCGTGGGTGACGTCGGACGCGAACCTGCTCTCCCGGTCGATCCGTGCCTGCAGCCCGTCGACCATCTGGTTGAACGCCTCCACGAGGGGCCGCAGGTCGGGATCCTCCACCCCCTCGAGCCGGCGATCGAGGTGGCCCTCGTTGATCTCGTCGGCCGCCGCCGCCGTCTCGCGCACCGGGCGCAGGATGCGTCCCGAGAGCCATCGGCCGATGGCCAGCCCCGCCGCGGTGGCGCCGGCGACGGCCGCGAGCAGGCCCCGACCGACCACCTCGAGCGTGCGGGCCACCTCGCCCACGGGCACGAGCTCCACGTACACGGCGTCGGCGCCGGCGAGGGGCACGCCCACCGCGATGGCGACCTCGCCGCTGCGCTCCACGCGCTGGCGCGCCGCGGACCCCTCGTCGAGGGTGCGCAGCAGCTCGGGCGGCACCTCGCTGCGGCCGCCGGAGACCGACGTGCTGAACCACGTGTCGCCGACGCGGACCAGGCCCAGCCCGCCGGTGCTCGTCTGGGTGCGGGCCAGGGCGCCGGAGGGGTCGTCGACGTCGCTCAGCAACCCGGCACGCACGCTGCGGGCGTTGAGGAACGCCTGGCGCGACGCACCCGTCTCGCGCTGCGAGATCAGGGTCGAGCGCGTCACCTCGTAGGCCACGATCGCCACGATCGACGACACCACCAGCGCCAGGAGCCCGAACGCCAGCATCGCCCGACGGCGCAGGGCCATGCGGCCCAGCAGGCTCACGGCGCGATCGCCTCGGCCTCGTCGAGGATGTGGTCGAGCTTGAGGATCTCGCCGCTGGTGACCAGCCCGATGTAGCGACCGTCGTCGAGCACGGGCAGCCGGTCGACGTCGGCCTCCTCCATCTCCTGCAGCGTCCGTCCGAGGCTCCAGCGCAGCTCGGCCGTGGGCGTCCCGGTCCGGGCCACGCTGCCCACGGTGGTGCTCTCCCACTCGGTGCGCCGGAGGTGGGCGATGTCGGCCAGGTACACCATGCCCGAGAAGGCGTCGCCGGCCACCACCGGCACCACGCGCAGGCGGAGCTGGCTCACGTGGTGGTCGAAGAACTCCGCCACGGTGGCGTCGGGCGGCACGGTGGCGGCGTCGGTGCGCAGTGCGGCGGTGACGGGGAGGGCGAGCCGACGGGTCAGCAGGCTGGTGCGCGTGCCCTCCTGGTAGGGCGTGACCGACGCCTTGCCCATCACGAGCTGGCTGGTGGCCGCGGCGAGCAGCGCCGGGACCACGAACCCGGGTTGGCCCGTGGTCTCGGCCACGAACACCACGGCGGCCAGGGGGACCCGGTAGCCGGCGCCCAGGAACGCGGCCACGCCGAGCAGCGGGAAGAACGTGGGATCGGGGGCGTGGAAGATGCCCTCGAGGAGCGCGCCGAGCAGGGCGCCCTGCACCACGAGGGGCACGAACAACCCGCCGACGCCGCCGCCGCCCACCGCGAGCAGGGTGGCCGCCAACCGGAGCAGGAACACGGCGGCGATGGTGGCCACGGCGTGGCGAGGGGTGAGGGCCCAGGCGATGGTCTCGTAGCCGGAGCCGACCGTGAGCGACTCGCCGGTGAGGCCGCGCATCGCCACGAACGTGGCCACCACGGACACCGCCACCACCGGCAGCCGAACCAGCGGTGGTCGGGAGGTGGCCTGGGCCTTGGCCCAGCGCAGGAGCCGGGCCACGCCCCGGGCGCCGAGGCCGGCGAGGAGCCCCAGGGCGGCGGCGCCACCGAGGTCGCGCAGGTCGAACGGCGGCGAGCCGGCCACCGGGAACAGCGGCGTGGTGCCGTTGATGGCGACGTAGACCGTGTAGCTCGTTGCCGCCGAGAACATGGCCGGCAGCAGCATGCGCCGGGCCAGGTCCTCCCGGTAGGGCACCTCGAGCGCGAACACGAGCCCGGTGGCGGGCGCCTTGAAGATGGCGGCCACGCCGGCGGCGGCGCCGCAGACCATGAGCAGCTTGTTGTCCTCACGGCTGAAGAACCGGCTCCAGCGGCTCTGCACCCACGACCCGATCGACGCGCCGATGTAGATCGAGGGGCCCTCGAAGCCGAGGGCCGCGCCCGACCCGAGGGTGGCGGCGCTGGCCAGCAGCCGTGCCGGCACCGGACGCTGGTCGAAGTGGCCCTCGTGGTCGTGGAAGTCCTTGATGTACTCGTCGGCGGTGGACGGCGAGGCGCCCCGGCCGAGGGTGCGGAGGATCACCGCCGCCGCCGCGAGGCCGAGCGCGGGCGCCACGGCCTGCACCCACAGCGGCGCGGTGAGGAGGCGCTCGAACATGCCCGTGGCCACGGCACGGTCGAACACCGCCACCGCGAACCCGGTGGCGGCGCCGGTGGCCACGGCGAGCAGGCCCGCCTGGCGCGCCCGGCCGCCGACCTCGCGGAGGTCGGCGGCGCGGGCCACCACGGCGGAGGGGCGGGGGAAGCGGCCGGACCGGCTGCCGGCCGGTGGCCGCATCAGAGGTCCCAGCCGATGGCCCACGCCTGGTCGGGGGCCTCGCCGGCGGCGGCCGCGAAGGCCTGGAGCGCGTCGACGAGGGCGGGACGCTGCTCGGCGGGCATCGTGTCGACGATGCGACGGATCTCGGCGCGGCGGCGGGCGGTGACCGCCCGGACGAGCTCGATGCCCCGGGCCGTGGCCCGCACCTCGACCTCGCGGCGGTTGGCCTCCCGCGGACCGCGATCCACCAGCCCCTTGCTCACGAGGCGATCGCACAGCCGGGTGGCGGTGGACGCGGAGCAGGTGAGCTCGTCGGCGAGCTCTCGCATGGCGATGGGACCGTGCGCGCAGAGCACCACGATGGCGCGGTACTGGGGGAGGGTCACCTCGTCGGTGACCTCGGCGAGCGATCGGGCGGCGATGGCCACCAAGGCCCGCGAGCCCTGCAGCACCGCATCGACGACCGTTCCAGATGCCAACTCTTGCATAGACGAACTATTCTACGGGGCAACCGAACCCGAAGGCCACGCGGCTGCCGCACACCCCCCCCAGGACGGCGGCCGGCCGGGGGGCGCGGCTTCGCTTCCGGGGCTGGGAGGGCACCCGCCCGCTCCCAGCCCCGGGACGGCCGCGCGAGCTTCCGCTCAGCGCGAGGTGCGCAGCACCCGATCGGTGGCGCGGCCCACGAGGCCGGACCGGCCCGGCAGCACGCGCGACAGCAGGCTCACCACGTGGGCGTCGGGCCCCACCACCACGCGAGCCCGGTCGCGCTCGATGGCACCCACGATGCGTCCGGCCACCGAACCCGGCGAGCGCAGCAGGAGCGGCGCCAGGCGGGATCGCCCCATGGCGGCGAGCCGCTCCGCCTCGGTGCCGCGGGCGCCCGCGGTGATGTTCGTGTGGATCGCCCCGGGGAACACCACCGTGAGGCCCACGTTCGAGGTGACGAGCTCAGAGCGGAGCGCCTCGCTGAACGACCGGACCGCGCCCTTGGTCAGCGAGTAGGACGCGTTGTGGGGCAGGCCGAGCAGCCCCACCATGCTCGAGAGGTTGACGATGTGGGCCTCGTCGGCGGCTCGCAGCGCGGGCAGGAACGCCCGGCAGCCGTGGACCACGCCCCACACGTTCACGTCGACGATCCAGTGCAGGTCCTCGATCCGCTCGCCCTCGAAGGCCCCAGCCGAGGTGACCCCCGCGTTGTTGACGAGGATGTGGCACGCGCCGTGCGCCGCCAGCACCTCGTCGCGCAGGCCCTCCACCGCCTCGGCGTCGCGCACATCCACCTGGTGCGTGCTGGCCGCCGCTCCCCCGGCCCGCCCGATCAGCCAGGCCGTCTCGCTCGCCGCACCCTCGTCCACGTCGGCGAGGGCGAGCCGGCACCCCCGGCCCGCCAGCAGCAGGCTGGTGGCCCGACCGATCCCGCTCCCCGCGCCGGTCACCACCGCCACCCGATCCTCGAACCGCTCCATCGCTCCCCCTCGTGCTCACGAGTCGCGCCGCCGCTCCCACCCGTGGCTGCTCAGCCGGAGAACCAGGAGGGCCGGTCCGTGCGGACCGGCCCTGACCTGCTGGTATCGCTCTGGCGCGCTTGGAGGGACTCGAACCCCCAACCTTCTGATCCGTAGTCAGATGCTCTCTCCAATTGAGCTACAAGCGCAGGAGAAGTGCCGGAGCACCCTAGTCGGCCCCTCCGGAACCGGGCCAACGAGCTACCAGCCGGGCGGGAGGTTGGTGAAGTCGGGCTCGCGGCCCTCGGCGAAGGCGGCCAGGGCCTCGCTGTTGGCGGGACCGCCCATGAGGTCGATGAAGCACTGGTTCTCGCGCTCACGGGCCGCGGCGATCTCCTCGCGCAGGGGGGCCACCATCACCCGCTTGCAGGCCACCAGGCTCGAGATGGGCTTGGCCGCCAGCACCTCGGCGTGGCGGCGGGCCTCCGCCAGGAGATCGTCGGGCTCGGCCAGCTTCCACACCAGTCCCATCTCGTGGGCCTCGGCGGCGCCGATCCACTCGCTGCTGAGCAGCATCCAGGTGGCGGCCTGGTGCCCGAGCAGGCGGGGGAACAGGAAGCTCGACGCCGCCTCCGGCGCCACGGCCAGGCTGGTGAAGGGGCACTTGAGCTTGGCGGTGGTGCTCATGAAGGCGAGGTCGGCGAAGCCGAGGATGGTGGCGCCGATGCCGAGGCCGAGGCCGTTCACGGCCACCACCAACGGCTTCGGGAACGCCACCAGGGCGTCGATCAGGCCGAGGAAGCCGTGCTTGCCCTCCACGTAGGAGTCGGGGTCCATCACCCGCGCCGCCATCTCCACCAGATCGGTGCCGGCGCAGAACGCCCGGCCGGCGCCGGTGAGCAGCACCACCGCGACCGACGGGTCCTCGGCGGCGTCGAGCAGGCCGTCGGCCAGGGCGTCGTAGAGCGCCTCGTTGCACGCGTTGAGCGCCTCGGGCCGGTTGAGGGTGAGGGTCCTCACCCGGGCGTCGTCGGCGATCAGCAGCGGGGCGTCGGTCATGGGGCTAGATGATGGCCGACGCCGGGAAACCCACGACGAAACGAGAGTCGTTCCCGATAGGATCGGTCGATGGAACGACGTGCCCGCCTCGCCCTGCTGGCGGCGGTCGCGGTCCTGCTGGCCGCCGTCGGGTGCCTCGCCACCACCTGGAGCGGCGGTCCATGGGCGTCCACCGCCACCGTGGTACGTCCGTCGGCCGAGGTCCGAGGGTGGGACCCGAGGGCGTGGCCCTCCCCTCCTCGCGAGCCGCGTCGATCCGGTCGGTCGCCCACCGCGTCGACCCCCCTCGGCTCCCCTGGCTGGTCGGGCTGGCCACGGTCGGCCTGGTCCTGGCGGCCGGCGGCGACGCCACCCGGCGGCCCC